>NZ_JBSGFQ010000034.1:0-113949 GCF_053603495.1 Nonomuraea sp. NPDC004186
GGGCTGGACCGTGCCGACCTCGTTGTTGGCCCACATGACGCTGATCATGGCCACGTCGTCGGGGTCGCGCTCGATGGCCTCGCGCAGCGTCTCGGCGCCTCGATGGTCCCGGCCAGCGCCGCCAGCCGGTCCAGCACCTCACCCGAGGGGCGGAGCACGGCCGCCGCTCCCCACCGCCTCGCGCCCTCCACCATGGGACTGTCGTGGGTCGCCCGGCCCGCCAGCAGAGCCGCCCGCCCCTCGATCCGGAAGTCGGCGAAATCGGACATCCGTGCAGTATGCCTGATCACGCCATACCGGCGCGGATAGACCAGGGCTTGTACGGGCAGTGGCAGGTGGACGGGGAGGGAGGTGGGGCACGTGTCCGGCGATCTGGTCGTTCCCGACGCCGCTCATGGAGTGGTGGTGTTCGCGCACGGCAGCGGCAGCAGCCGGCTCAGCCCGCGCAACCGCTACGTGGCCGGGGCGCTCAACAAGGCGGGCCTGGGCACCCTGCTGTTCGACCTGCTCACGCCCCAGGAGGAGGCCGACAGGGCGAACGTCTTCGACATCGCGCTCCTGGCCGAGCGGCTGCTGGAACGTACGCGCCGGCTGCGCGAGCAGGAGGAGGCGGCGGGGCTGCCCATCGGCTACTTCGGGGCCAGCACCGGCGCGGCGGCGGCGCTGTGGGCGGCGGCCGAGCCGGGCAACGCGGTCTCCGCGATCGTCTCGCGCGGCGGGCGGCCCGACCTGGCGGGGCCTCGGCTCGCGGCGGTACGCGCGCCCACGCTGCTCATCGTGGGCGGCCGGGATCCGATCGTGGTGAAGCTGAACGAGGAGGCCCAGCAGCGTATGAGCGCCGAGAGCCGCATCACCGTCGTGCCCGGGGCCACCCACCTGTTCGAGGAGCCCGGCGCGCTGGAGACCGTGGCCGAGCACGCCAGAAACTGGTTCACGACCCATTTCAGGAGTCCCGCATGAGGTTCAGGTGGTCGACCGTCTGTCTGGAAGCGCTCGACGGGCCGGCGCTGGCCGCCTTCTACCGCGAGCTGCTCGACTGGCGGGTCAAGGACGAGGAGCCCGACTGGGTGCTGCTCGCCGCGCCGGAAGGCGGCCCCGGGCTGGCCTTCCAGAGCGACCCCGGCTTCGTCCGCCCGGCCTGGCCCGCGCCGCCGGGCGGGCAGCAGATGATGATGCACCTGGACATCGAGGTCGACGATCTCGAGGCGAGCAGCGCCCGCGCCGTCGAGCTGGGCGCGACCGTGGCCGATTTCCAGCCACAGGACGACGTACGCGTGCATTTCGACCCGGCAGGGCACCCGTTCTGCCTCTGGGTGAGCGGGTAGCGCCGGATCGACACGTTGCGGAAGCGGTCAATTACGTTGCCGTGATCCACTGTTTGTGAAAACGTCGAATGGTGGTCGAGGTCGCGCCGGTTCTTGAGCTGTCCGGCCTCGCCTGGCAGGCGCACGGCACGCGCCGCGCCCTCGCACCCGATCCCCTGACCGTCGGCCCCGGCCGCACCGCCGTGGTGGTGGCCGCCGACTGCGCCGAGGCCGACGCGTTCACCGACGTCCTCATCGGCCTGGAGATGCCCGACGACGGCCAGATCCGCATCCACGGCCAGGAGATCACCATGCGGCTGCCCGCCGAGCGCGAGATCGGGCTGGTCCCGGCCGGGGCGGGCCTGCTGCCGCACCTGACCGTCGAGCAGAACCTCGCGCTGACCGCCCGCGACGACCAGGCGTCCCCGCCCATCCGCGGCATGGTCGCGTACATGGCCAAGAAGACCGACATCCAGGGCTTCCTGCGGTCGCGGCCGCACGAGCTGGCCCACGACGAGCGGCTGCACGTGGCGCTGGCGCGGGCCCTGTGCCGGCGCACGGCGGTCAAGGTGATGGTGGTCGAGGACCGCACGGGCTGCGGGCCCTGCCACGCGGCCGTGAGCGCGGCGCTGGGCACCGACCCGAGCCTGGCCGTGCTGGTCGTCACCGACGACCGGACCAGGGTGGCCAGCCTCGCCTCCCCCTCGCGCTTCTGGGAGATCGCCGATGCCCCTGACCCGTAGAGCGTTACTGGCCGCGTTGCCGGCGGCGGCCCTGGCCGGCTGCGCCCGCGAGCGGCCGCTGCAGGTGGCGGTGGTGTGGAGCGGCGACGAGCTGCGGCGCTTCCTCGGCGTGGTCAAGGAGTACGGGCGCCCGGTCCACGTCTTCTCGGCGGGCGACAACATCGCCGCCGTGCTGCGCGGCCCCGCGGAGGAGGTCGTCCCCGACGTGGCCGTGATCCCGAGGCTGGGCCTGCTCTTCGATCCGATGATCCGGCCGCGCATCCGGCCGTGGACGGGAGACCACCGGCAGCAGGAGTTCTGGCGCGGGCTCGTGACGCCGCCCGGGAGCCACGAGGAACTGGGCGCCTGGTTCAAGCTCGCGCACAAGTCGCTCGTCTGGCACCGGGCCGGGGAGTACACGCCGCCCGCCGACCTCACCTCCTGGCGGCCCACCCCGGGCAGCCTGGCGATCGGGGCGGCCGACGGGTGGGTGCTCAGCGACTGGTTCGAGAACGTGCTGCTCGCCTTCGCCCCAGAGGTCTACGGCGGCCTCTTCCCGCCCGGCCTGCCGGGCAATCCCGACTGGTGGAGCGTGCCGCAGGTCGCGGACGCGCTGGAGCTGCTCGGCACGATCTGGCGCGGCGCGTTCACCCCCGAGCAGGCCCGGCGGGCGCTCACCATGCAGTTCCACGACTCGATCTTCGACGTCTTCGCCTACCGCACCGCCGGCGTGGTGGCCGCGCCGGACTTCGCCCTGCCGGTCATCGAGCACTACGGCGGCAAGGGCGTCGCGGCGCACTTCCGCTTCCCCGCCTACGGCAGCAACCTGCCCCCGCTGGTCGTCGGCGGCGACGTGGCGGTGGCGATGCGGGCCGGGCCGGCGCACGCGATCGACTTCGTCAACTGGCTGACCAGGCCGCGGGCGAGCGGCGAGCGCGACGCGCTGACCGGCTGGATCGCCGACGGCGGCTTCCTGACGCCGTTCACGCCGCCCTCCCACCAGTTGCTGCGCGGCCCCGCCCAGGAGCTGAACGCCGCCGTGAACGCCCACTACGACCTGTCCGACCGGCTCATCGGCGGCCTGGAGGGCGGCGACGGGCGCGGGCTGTGGCGGGTGCTCACCGGGCTGTTCACCGACGTCGCCGTCAACGCGGTCGATCCCGCCACCGCCGCGGCCGCTGCCCGCGACAAGCTGGTCGCGGGCAGCAAGGAGGGGGCCCTGTGAGCCGGCGGAACGCCTTCCTGTTCGAGGCCGCCTCGCACCACGACGCCAGGATCCCGCTGGTCGGGCACGGGATCGGCCGCCTGCGCGCCTCGCTCTACCTCCTCCTGGCGGTCCTGCTGTCGGCGGGCGTCATCCTGGTGCCGCTCTGCGCGACGGTCGTGCTCAGCCTCTCTGCCGGGCCCGGCGCGTACGACGTGCTGCTCGACGGCCGGGTGCTCCAGTCGCTCGGCAACTCGTTCATGTGGCTGGTGCTGGCCGTGGTCGTGTGCGCCGTGGGGCTCGGCCTGGCCTGGCTGGCCAGGAACGCGGGCCCGGTGCTCGGCGGCGTGCTGCGCTTCCTGCTGGTGCTGCCGGCCGCGGTGTCCCCGCTCACCACGGGCGCGATCTTCCGGCTGATGTTCGACACCAACCCGCGCCGCGGCCTGGTCAACGCCCTGTTCGGCACGGAGGTGGCCTTCCTCGGCCCCGTGTGGATCTGGCTGGTGTTCGGGCTGGCGCTGGTCTGGCAGTGGGCCGGGGTCGCGTTCCTGGTCTTCCACGAGGCGCTGGCCCGGCTGCCCACCAACCTGTTGCGGATGGCCAGGGCGTTCGGCGTCGGGCGGCGGCGCAGGCTCTGGTCCGTCGTGGTCCCGGCGCTCGCCGGGCCGGCCGCGCTGGCGTACCTGTTCGCGCTGGCGGCGGCGGCCCGCGTGTTCGACGTCGTGCTGATGGGCGCGCCCGGCTCGATGCAGGCCGAGATCGAGGGCGGCGGGCTGTTCTGGTGGCGGCACCACGGCGACCTGGGCGACACGCGGGCCTCCGCGCTCTCCGTGGGGCTGTCGGTCCTCGTGGCCCTGATGGCGGTGCCCGCCCTGTTCGGGCTGCGCGGGCGGGTGACCTGGGCCGAGCCGGTGGTCCCGCCGCCGCCCAGGAAGGGCTGGCGGATCTGGCTGCTGTGTGCGGCGGTGTCGGTGCTCTGGGTGCTGCCGTTCCTGGTGCTCGTGCTGACCTCGCTGCGCGACCCGGTCGCCGCGGCGCTGTCCGGGTGGTGGGGGGGCGGTCCCTGGACGCTGGGCTCGTACACGGAGGCGCTGGCCGACGGCGGGTTCGCGGGCGCGCTCGGCACCACGTTCCTGCGGGCCGTCGTGGTGGTGTGCCTGGTGCTGCTGGCCGCCGTGCCGGCCGCGTACGTGCTGGCGCACGAGCACCTGCTGCCGCGCCGGGCCTGGCGGCCGGTGCTGCTGGTCGCGGTGGCCCTGGCCGTGCTGCCGCCGCAGGCGTTCGCGGTGCCGCTGCAGCGCTGGCTCAGCCCGGTCGTCGGCACCGCTCCGGCGCTGGCCATCGTGCACGCGGCGCTGGTGATCCCGCTGGCGGTGCTGGTGCTGTACAACGCGTTCGTCCGCGTGCCGGCTCCCATGCTGGCGCGGGACCGCTGGGAGCTGTTCCACGTCGTACGCGAGGCGCGCCCGGCCCTGGTGCTGGCCGCGGTCCTGGCCTTCGTCCTGGTGTGGAACGACACGGTCGTCGGGCTGCTGCTCAACTGGCCGTCGGGCGACCACCTGCCGCTGATCCTGCTGGAGCAGGCCCGCCACTTCATGAGCGCCGCCGGGCCGCTGGCGGCGCAGTCGGTGATCGCGACCGCGGTGCCCGTGCTGCTGGTGGTCGTCACCGGGCGCTGGCTGTACCGGGGGCTGACGCGAGGAGTGCGCCGATGACGGATATCTCGCGAAAGGACCGGCTGCGCTTCCGCCTGTCCCAGCTCTCCCGGCAGGCCGGGGCGCACCTGCCCGAGCTGGGGCTCGGCGGGCTGCTGACCGCGGGCGGCACGGTCCTGCTGCTGCAGGAGAAGCTGATCGAGCGGGTGACGGAGTGGCTGCCCGTCTGGCTGCTCGTCATCCTGATCGTATCCCTCCCGGTCGTGGCCGGCTGGCTCACCCATTTCGTACGCAGCCGCCGCAAGGCCCCACCCCCGACGATCTTCCAACGCCTGCCCTTCCCCGACAGGATCGACGGGCTCGTCGGCAGGGACGCCGAGGTCCAGCAGGTCAAGGAGCGCGCGAAGGAGCGCGGGATCGTCGTCGTGCAGGGCGCGATGGGCATGGGCACGTCCTCGGTGGCGACCCTGGCCACGTGGGACCTGACCGCGGACGCCCGCAAGCAGCGCTACGCCGACCTGCGCGGCCCCGACCGGGACCACGCGGAGACGCCGCTGAGCGTGGCCCAGCGGGTCCTGCGCACCCTCGACCGGCCGCCCGGCGCGATCCAGGAGCCGGAGGACGCCACCGCGCAGGTGATCGACGCGCTCACCGGCACGGACCGGGTGCTCCTGCTGGACAACGTCAGCACCTGGAGCCAGATCGCCTGGCTCCCGCCCCGGGTGCCGGGCGCGCACATCGTGGTGGCGGGCACGTTCACCGACGAGCTGCCGCAGCACATCGAGCCGATCCAGCTCGGCCCGCTCGCGCCCGGGGCCGGGCAGGCGCTGCTGGCCCGCCACATCGGCGACGAGCGCGTCAACCGCGACCCGAAGGCGCTCGGGCTGCTGGTGGACGCCTGCCTGGGCAGCCCGCTGGAGATCGTCAGGATCGGCCGCTGGCTGGCCCGCAACCCCGGCGTCGCGCTCCAGTCCCTGGTCGACGACCTGCGAAACCTGTCCGTCGTCAAGACCCTCGACTTCGTGCTCAACCTCAGCATCAGGCAGCTCAGGCCGACGGCCAAGCAGCTGTTCGTCCTGCTGGCGGGCCTGCCGATCGCCGAGGTGGACCACCGGGCGGCCGCCGCGCTGCTCGGCGTGCCCTCCGCCGCCGACGCGATCGGGGAGCTGGCCGACCTGGGCCTGGTGGAGAACGTACGGATGACGCGCGTCAGGGTGACCGGCGCGTTCCCCAGCGGCACGCCCGGGCCTCCTCCCTCGCCGAAGGACGCCGCGGCCTGGCGCCGGCTGGTCGAGCACTTCGCCGACGAGGCCGACTCGTTCGCCGCCCTGTTACCCGGCGAGGAGGCCCGCGCCTGGTTCGCGATCGAGGACAGGGTGCTGCTGGAGGTGCTGGCGCACGGGAGCCCCGCGCCCAAGACGGCCCGGGCACTGGCGCGCATCGCGGACGGGCTGGAGACCTGGTTCCGGCTCGAACAGCGGCACGAGGACCGGCTGCGGGCCGCGGAGGCGCTGGCCGAGGCGGCCAAGGCGCTGCGCGACGAGCACGTGCAGGCCACGGCCGAGCTGCGCCAGTGCGCGATCCTGCTCACCTGGGGTGACCCGACCACTGCCCGCCAGCACTTCAACCGGGCGGCCAGGCTGCGGGTCAGGGTGGAGTCGTGGCCCGCCGAGCTGCACCTGGAGCACGCGGCCATCCTCCTGGCCGCCGGCGACGAGTTCACCGCCGTCGAGTCGGCGCTCGTACGGTACGGCCAGGCGCTGTCCGGCGGCGACCTGGCCGGGCACTCGCTCCGGCTGATCAACGTGGCCGCGCTGCTCCTGCGCAAGGGCCAGACGCTCGACGGCGACGGGCGCGACCCCGAGGCGCGCCGCCTGTACGCCGACGCCCGCGCCGTGCTGTTCGAGTCGCTCGACCTGGCCACGCGGGCCCGCGACGACGGCGCGGCGGCGCACGCGCAGGAGCTGCTCGCGCTCGCGCACCACTACCTGGGGCTGCGTTTCGACGCGAGGTCCAACCTGAAGGAGGCCGAGCGGCTCTACGCGGAGACCGCCGACGAGATCGGGCGGGCCCGCTGCCTCGTGCAGCGGGCCGGGGTGCTGCTGGAGGAGCCCGATCACCGTCCCGAGGAGGTCGTCGCGCTGCTGGCGGAGGCCGAGCCGCGGCTGCCCCCGACGGGGGTGAGCACGGCGCTGGCCCACCTCCACCTGGCCCGGCTGCGGGCCGGGAGCGCCGCCGAGCACCGCGACGCGGGGCTGGCGGCGCTCTCCCCCTGGGACGGGATCGCGGAGCCGCGGCAGGTCCGCGAGCTGCGCGCGAGCCTGTCGGAGCTGTGAGCTCACACCGGGATCGTGGCCAGGCTCCTGCCGTCGAAGGTCTCGACCGTGAAGTGGTTCAGCTCGGACTCCGGGAGGCTGGTGCCGCCGTGCAGCAGCAGGGGGTCGGGGGCTCCGGGCACGCCGTACCCCTTGTCGGGCACGCCCCAGCTCGCCACCACCTCGGAGCGGCCGTCGTTGCCCACCGCCACGAGGCGGCACTGCAGCGGGCCCTTGACGCCCTTGAGCTCCAGCGCGACGTGGCTGCCCCAGCCCTTGTCCTCCAGCCCGACGAGAGCGGACACGCCGGTGCTCTTGTCGGTGGCGGAGTAGGTGTGGCCGGTCATGAGGAGCGCGCGGGCCGGGCTGTGGACGCTGTCGGGGTTGGGGCCGCTGGTGACCGAGCTGACGGCGAGGAAGACGCCGGCCGCGACGAGCACGCAGGCGGCGGCGGACATGAACGTGCGGTGCAGGCTCCGCCGGCGGCGTTCGGTGGCGGCGCGGCGCACCAGGAGTGATTCGACCTCGGGGTCGGGCGGGCTGGGCAGGAGGTCGTCCGGGTGGACGGTCTTGATCAGCTCCCCCATCGCGGCGAACGCCCCGGCCTCCTCCGCGCAGCTCGGGCAGCCCCTCAGGTGGCGCTCGAAATCGGCCTTCTCCTCCCCGCGGAGCAGGCCGAGCGCGTACGCGGCCACGTCTTCGTGACGCACCTCGGTCATGAGAGCGTCACCCCGCTTGCTGCGTGACGCATCTCCGACATGAGCGCGTCACCCCCCCTTTCGCGGTGGCTTCCGTAGTGACGCGCCTCCCTCGTCATGGCAACGTCACCCCCCTTTCGGTGTGGCTCTCATCGTGACGCGCCTCCCACGTCATGGCAGCGTCACCCCCCTTTCCTCCAGCGCCACGCGTAATGCGCGCATGGCGTAGTACACGCGGGACTTCACGGTGCCCACGGGCACCCCGATGATCTCCGCCGCCTCCTGGACCGTGCGGTCCAGGAGGAACGTCTCCGTGAGCACCTGCCGATGGGCCGGTGAGAGCGACATCATCGCGTCGGTCACGACGATCTCGCGTAACAGCTGCTCGTCCTCCGCGGCCACCGAGTTGAGACGTTCCGGGACGTCCTCGACGGTGTCGAGCGGGCGCGAGCCGGAGCGGCGCCGGTTGTCGATGACCACGCGGCGGGCGACGGTCGCCAGCCAGGGCATCAGGGAGCCGGAGTCGGTACGCAGGTCGGGGAGGTTGCGCCAGGCGCGTACCAGGGTCTCCTGCACGACGTCCTCGGCCCAGCGCCGATCACCACCCGTCAGCCGGACGGCGAAGGCCATCAGGGGGGCGCCGTATTCGCGGTACAGGGCTCGGACCATGGCCTCGTCGGTCACGCGGTGATTCACCCGCGACTCCTCGCGCTGCGGATACCAGGGAATATCCCGCCGATATTGGAATCATCACTCTAGCCACGGAGGAGGCCAGATGATGGCAGTTTGCCCTTCTCACCGCTTCGCTGGATTTACCGCCTAAATCATGTTTTGCCCACCTGCGGCGACCCCGCAGACCGACGGCTCAGTGATCTTCCGGCTCGGCGGTGAACAGCTCGTAGCTGTGGCCGTTGGGGTCGCGCACGTACACGCCGCGGCCGCCCGCCAGATGGTTGATCTCGCGGTCCCAGCCGTTCATCGGGCCGGAACCGTAGTCGATCGCCGGGTCCCTCTCGAGCCGCTCCATGAGCGCGTCGAAGGTGTCGTCGTCCACCAGGAAGGCGTAGTGGCCGGACTGGGGCGCGCGGCGGTCGTCGAAGTCGAGCGTGAGGTCGTCGTTGACGCTGACGGGCGCGAACGGCCCGGCGGGCGGGCCGACCCGCAGCCCCAGCAGGCCGGCGAAGAACGCCGCCGCCGCCTCGCGGTCGGCGGCGGGGACGATCAGGTGGTTCATGACGATGGCCATGACGGCATCCCTTCCGGAGAAGATGTATGTGAAACGCACATAATCATACGTGCGTATCGCATGCAACCTGTCGTAGGGTGAGGGCATGAGCGAGGAGGCCGACGGCGGACCGGCGCTGTTCCACCTGGTGCGCTTCTGGTCCCGCCGGTGGGCCGGGCGGGCGTCGGAAGAGCTGACCGGCGAGCAGCGTCACGTGCAGCACATCCTGGCGGTGGAGGCCGTGCACACGAACGCGCGCGCCGGCGGGGAGGCGCCCGAGCCGCCCACGGTCGGCACCGTGGCGCACCAGCTCGGCCTCGATCATTCGGGCGCCAGCCGCATGGTCAGGGACGCCGTCGAGGCGGGCTACCTCGCCCGCGACACCTCCGAGCGCGACCGGCGCCGCGCCTCCCTGCGGCTCACGGACAGCGGGCACGCGCTGCTGGCCGGGGCCAGGCAGTGGCAGCGCCGGGCCTTCGAGGAGCTGACCGCCTCCTGGGACGAGCGCGACCGGCGGCAGTTCGCGACCTACCTGAGCCGGCTGGCCGACGACCTCGGGGCCTGATCCCCGACCCCCGGCGGTCTCAGGCTCCGCCCGTCTCCGTCAGCCGGTCGAGCCTGAGGCCGAGGTCGATCATCTCGCAGCGCAGCGAGTCGATCTTCCCGAGCAGGTCCGAATGAATGGCCTTGTAGTTCTCGGTCATCTGCACGCGGACCCCGGCGACCTCCACGATCAGAGCCTCGAAGTCCTGGCTCACCTCGGTGCGGATGTCCGCCATCTCGGCCCTCAGCTCGGCCACGCCGATCGACACCTGCGCGACGAGGGCCGGCAGCTCGGACCGGTAGGGGCCGGCCTGGGCGGGGATGATGTCGTCGTACCGGGCGTTGGAGCGCAGGGCCGCTTCGAGAGCTTCCACCCGGAGCTTCAGGTCGAGGATCTCCGCCTCTACGTTCACGCACACCTACCTTCGCTGCGGTCGGAAGGGATCCCGGCCCAGGTGGCCGGGGGCCCTTGCTATGTGTGAGCACATGATGGCAAGCCGTTCATGATCAGGAGTGATCGATCGTCGAAGCGGGTACGGATTTTTCTCCGCCGGCAGGCGTGCTGTCCTCCCGGGACGTGCAGATTCGACCCCGGGCCGGATGACCTCGCCGGTTTGCGGGTGTCATGTCCGCAATGGTGACGGCCATCGCATGAACGCTCCCGCGAAAGAGCCACGCTTCACGTTTCGCGGAGAGCCGACGATGGCCGCAGGGACAGTCTGCTGTCTGGCCGATCGCCGGTGAAGTCCCATCGCGATCGGTGACTCCTACTTGTTGGGTGCGGAGCCGCATGACCGTACTTTCGGCCGGTGCGGCGGGCGGGCGGCGGCTCCTAGCCTGGGCGGTGTGCGGGTGCTGGAGTGGCGGGCCGGGATCGCGGCCGACGTGGTGATCGGCGCGGTGTCCGCGGCGGTGCTCGCCTTCTACGGCTACCGGATCGGCGCGAGCTGGGGTGGCGCGTACTGGGTGTCCGGGTGCACCGCCGGGGCGGCGGTCTGCGCGCTCGCGCTCGTCCGCCGGCGGAGCCGGTTGTGGGCGGCGTTCGCGGGGATGGGCATCGCGGCGGCCGCCATCGTGGTCGCCCGGGTCGCCCACCTGCCCACCGAGCCCGGTCCCGGCGTGACCTTCGGGCTGTCCGTCCTCGTCGGGTCCGCCGTCCGGGTGCTTGCGCCCCGTCCGGCCTGCGCCGTCGCCGGTGGCGGGCTCGTGGTGGTGGCGGGGGCCTTCGCCGCCGGCTCCCAGGCGGCCGTGGGGACGATGAGCGCCGTGGGCTGGGCGGGCGCCGTCGTGGCCGGGCTGTGGCCGCGGCTGCTGGCCAACCGCCGCCGGGCCGTCGAGGAGCGCGTACGCCGTGGCGAGCGCATGGAGCTGGCCAGGGAGCTGCACGACGTCGTCGCCCACCACGTCACGTGCGTCGTGCTCCAGGCGCAGACCGCGCGGTTGCTCGCGCACAAGCAGCCGGAGCGGCTGGCGACCTCGCTGGCGGACATCGAGACGGCCGGCTCCGACGCCCTGGCGGCCACCCGCCGCGTCGTCGGCCTGCTCCGCGACCCGGCCCGGGGCCTGCCCTCCCTCGACGGCCTCGACGAGCTGGTCAGGCGCTTCGGCGGCCACGGACCCGCCGTACGGCTGCGGCTCCCCGAGGGGGAGGACCCCTCGCTCTGGCCGCCCGAGGTGGCCACCACCGTCTACCGGATCGTGCAGGAGTCGCTGACCAACGTCTCCCGCCACGCCCCGCAGGCCCGCTCGGTCACCGTCACCGTCACGCGAGCCCCGAACTCGGTCACCGTCGAGGTCGCGGACGACGCCCCTCCCGCCCCGGCCCGGCGGCTCCGACGCTCCGGATATGGCGGATCCGGCGGGTACGGCCTGGTCGGGATGCGCGAACGCGTCGAGGCCCTCGGCGGGACGCTGCGCGCCGGCCCGCGCCCCGGCGCCGGCTGGTCCGTGGTCGCCGCCCTCCCCGTCCCGGCTCGGGAGCACCCATGAGCGCCGCGGACATCACCGTCATGCTGGCCGACGACCAGGCGATGATCCGTGACTGCCTGCGCCTCATCCTGGAGGACCAGCCCGGCATCAGGGTCGTCGCCGAGGCCGCCGACGGCGCCGAGGCGGTCGCCCTGGCCCGCCGGCTGCGCCCCGACGTGTGCCTCGTGGACATCCAGATGCCCGGCCTCGACGGCATCGAGGTCACGCGGGCCCTGGCGGGGCCGGAGGTCGCCGACCCGCTGCGGGTGGTCGTCGTCACCACCTTCGACCTCGACGAGTACGTCCTCGGCGCCCTGCGCGGCGGGGCGACCGGCTTCGTGCTGAAGGACGTCGGCCCCGACCTGCTCGTCGAGGCGGTCCGGGCCGCGAACGCCGGGGACGCCCTGATCTCCCCCTCGCTCACCCTCCGGCTGCTGCGCCACCTCACGGCCACCGCCGCCCCGGTCACCCATGCCCCCGCGCAACCGCTGTCGGACCGGGAGTTCGAGGTCGTCCGGGCGGTCGCCAGGGGCCGTACCAACCAGGAGATCGCCGCCGAGCTCTTCATCTCGCTGAGCACCGTCAAAGGCCACGTGTCCGGCATCATGACCAAGCTCGGCCTGCGCAACCGGGTCGAGATCGTCGCCTGGGCCTGGGAGCGCCGCCTGGTCGACTGAGCCGCTACGGATCGGCGAGACCGCCTTGGGCCCGCAGCTCTCTGCGCGACGGGAGGCCCAGCTTGCGCAGGGCGCTGGAGATATGGCTCTCCACCGTCCGCCTCGACAGGAACAGCTCGGTGGCGATCTCCTGGTTCGTCTTCCCCTCCGCCGCCAGCAGCGCCACCTCCCGTTCCCGCGACGACAGCGTCTGCCCGTGGGACGGCCGTCCGCCCCGCCACGGATAAGGGATCGGCACGCCGTTCTGCCGCATGATCCGGCTGATCCGGGCGAGGTCCCGGTCGGCCCCCATCGCCGCGTACAGGCGCAGCGCCGCTTCGAGCAGGGGCCCGCCGTCGCCCGTGCCGCGTTCGCAGCGCCATCGGCCCAGGCGCTCGGCCGCCTGGGCCTCCTCGTAGCGCAGCCCGGCCTCCTGGAGGGTGGTACGCGCCCCGTCAAGCAGTTCGTCGGCCTCCGGCGGGTCCTGGGAGACGACGGCGCGGGCGGTCAGGAGCGCCGCCCGCGCGATCGGGGCGTCGGCGCCTTCGAGGCCGGCGCCCAGCTCGTTCACGAGCTCCACGGTCCCGGCCGTCCTGCCGAGCGCGTCCACCAGGCACAGGACGGTCTCCGCACCCCACACCCAGTTCCCCTTGGCCCGTACGAGGGAGAGCGCGGCGGTGGCGTGCGCGGCGGCGCCGGCGACGTCGTCCAGGGTCAGCAGGAGGCGGGAGAGCGTCATCTTGGCGGGGATGAGCGGCCAGACGGCGCCGGCCCGTTCGGCGATGGCGATCACCTCGCCCAGGCACGCCACGGCCTCCTCGGCCGGACCCGTCGCCGCCAGCAGCGCGCCGAGCAGCAGCCCCGCCTCCATCGACGCGGCCGGGAAAGTGGCCGTCCCCGCGCCCGGGGAGGCGGTCGTCCCGGCGCCCGGGGAGGCGGTCCAGCCGGGCGCGCCGCCCAGGCGGCGGACCCGGGCCTCCAGGCCGTCCCAGCGCCCCGCCGCCCGGTCGACCGCGGCCGTCACCAGCTCCACGACCTCCGCGACCCGCAGGTACTCGGCCTGGTCGGCCACCCGGCGCCCCTCCGCCAGCAGGGCCTCGGCGCGCTCCAGGCATCCGATGTGCAGCGCGCCCTGGGCCCAGTTGAGGCAGGCACGGGCGTGTTCCCGGGGCACGCCACGGAGCCGGTCGTCGCGCAGCAGGTCGTCGATGAGCCGCCCGCTCCCCGGGTGCCCCTGCTCCAGCAGCAGGGACGCCCGCGCGATGCGTACCGCGATGTCCACGTCGGGGTCGCCGCTGCGGCGGGCGGCCTCCTCGGCCTCGTCGCACCTCGCGGTGTGCTCGCTCACGTGCCGGTCCACGACGGTCTCGGGCGCGGCGAGCACGGCCAGCGCCCGCCCCAGCAGCGCGGGCCGGTCGCCGAGGTCGCCGACCGCGCGCTCGATCTGCAGGTGGCCGGCCCGCGCCTCCCCTTGCTGGCGCAGCAGCCGGCCGAGCGCGAAGCGCAGCTCGCCGCGCAGATGGGCGGGCAGCGGCTCGGTGGCGAGGAGGCGTTCGAGCATGGGTACGGCCTCCGCGTGGGCCAGGCCGTCCACCGCCGCCCGGCCCAGCTTGACGGCCAGCCGTACCCGCGTCTCCCGGGGCAACGAGCCGACCTCCAGCGCCTGGAGCAGGAAGCGGGCCGCTGTGGCGTCGTTCCCGTGGGACAGGGCGGTGCCGGCGGCGGCCTCCGCGTTCGACACGAACTCCTCGGTACGCCCCGCGAGCCGGAAATGGTGGGCCAGCCGGGCCACCGGCCTGGGACCCGGCCCGGTCTCCAGGGCCTGCGCGGTCCTGAGATGCAGCCATCGCCGCTCCGGCGCGGTCACGGACTCGTACACGATCTGCCGCGCCAGCGCGTGCCTGAACCGGGACCGCCCGTCCTCCTCGTGCAGCAGCCCCACGGCCTGCGCCGACGCGAGGGCCTTGGCGATCTCCAGGGGGCCGCGGCCCGTGACCTCCGCGAGCGTCCGGTCGTCGGGCGTCGTGCCGATGACCGCGGCGGCCCCGAGGATCTCCCGCGCGGCGCCGTCGAGGGAGGACAGGCGCTGCAGCACGACGTCACGCAGCACCGTCGGGACGGCCAGGGCGGACAGGACGTCGGGGCGGCCGGGGATCTCATCGGCGGGCAGGCGCTCCAGCAGCGTGCGGAGCACCTCCTCCACGACGAACGGGATGCCCCCGGTCTTCTCGTAGAGCAGGGCCGCGAACGTGCCGGGGAGCTCGGCCTTGAGGATGCTCCGCGCGAGCTCCTCCACCTCGGGCGGGCTCAGCGGGGTCAGGCTGACCACCCGCGCCGGCCCGGACGGCGCGCGGGCGAGGGCCTCACGGATCGGCAGCGCCCCCGACCCGGTGCGGACGGTGAGGATCACCGAGACGTCGCTCGGCTGGTGGGCGGCGAGGAAGGCCAGGAAGTCGTGCGTGCCGCCGTCTGCCCAGTGCACGTCCTCCAGGACGAGCACCAGCGGGCTCAGGTGGTCGAGCAGGGCCACGGCCGCCCGGAACACCCGGTGCCGCTCGGCCCGCTGGTCCGGTAACGGGGCCAGCGGCGGCGGCAGGCGCTCGGCGAGCTCGGGAAGGAGCGGCACCAGCGCTCCCACCACGGGGCTGACCGGCCGGGACGCGGTGAGGTCGGCCGCCAGGCGGAAGGCGTCGAGCAGCGGGGAGAGCGGCAGGGGCTCCTGGAGCTGCTCGCACTGCCCCACGAGCCGGCGCGCCCCGGACGCGGCCAGCAGCTCCCCCACCAGGCGGCTCTTCCCGATGCCCGCCTCCCCCTCGACGAGCGCGAGCGAGGGCGGGGCGGCGATGACGGTACGGAGGAGGGCCAGCTCGGAGCGGCGCCCGATGAGCACATCGGAGAGGGAACCTGAGGGGGCGAGGCGGGGCATCCGGCCACCCCCTACCTGCCCTAATGGCGATATATCAGAGGAAAACAGGCTACCTGATCTCCCTCTTGCGATAGGTGCCGCCCAAAAATCCGTATTCGGTACGGATGCCGCCCCCCAGCCGTCCTCATTAGCCTCGGCGATCGTTCCGCGTGATCAGCGGGCGATGTACAGAGGGGCGACGATGGACCTGTCCGAACCTACGCGTGGCCGCCGCTTACTCGTAGCGGCGACCGCGCTGATCGCGGTGGCCTGGCCGGGAGCGGCCGAGGCCGAGACCGCGCCCGAAGAGCAGAAGACCTACATCGTGCAGATGGCGGCGGACCCCGTCGCCACGTACGAGGGCGACGTGGCCGGGCTGTCCACCACCAAACCCGCGCAGGGCGAGAAGATCGACCCGGGCTCGGCCGACGTGACCAAGTACGTGGACCACCTGCGCGGCCGGCACGACGCCGCGCTCAAGAAGGTCGGCGGCGGCAGGAAGCTCTACGAGTACGTGTACTCGTACGGCGGCTTCGCGGCCAAGCTGACCGGCTCGCAGGCCAGGGAGCTGCGGGCGATGCCCGACGTCGTGGCCGTGACGGAGGACAGGAAGGTGACGGTCCAGACGTCCTCGACGCCGCACTTCCTGGGCCTCGACGCCCGCGGCGGCCTCTGGGACCAGCTCGGCGGCCCCACCGGCGGCCGGCACGGCAAGGGCGCCGGTGACGGCCTGGTCATCGGCGTGATCGACACCGGTGTCACACCGTCCAGCAAGAGCTTCGCCAACCCTGACGGCAGCGGCAGGCCGTACAAGCCGATCCGCGGCTTCCACGGCGCGTGCCCGCAGACGAGCCCGGCGGTGTGCAACGGCAAGGTGGTCGCGGCGCGGCACTTCGACGCGGCCTGGGGCGGCGACGCCGCCGTGAAGGAACTGCTGCCGTGGGAGTTCACCTCGCCGGTCGACTACAACGGGCACGGCACGCACACGGCCTCGACGGCGGCCGGCAACCACGCCGTGCCCGCGACCGGGCCGGCGGCGGCGTTCGGCGCGATCAGCGGCATGGCGCCGCGCGCGCGGGTGGCCGTCTACAAGGCGCTCTGGTCGGCGCAGGACTCCTCGACGGCCAACGGCTACTACTCCGACCTCGTCGCCGCCATCGACCAGGCGGTCGCGGACGGCGTGGACGTCATCAACTACTCGGTCTCGGGCACGAGCACGGACTTCCTCGACCCGGCGGAGATGGCGTTCCTGGCGGCCGCGCAGGCCGGCATCTTCGTCTCCGCCTCCGCCGGCAACGACGGCCCCGCCGCCTCCACCGTCAACCACCCCTCCCCGTGGGTGACCACGGTCGCGGCGGGCACGCACAACCGCGGCACGCAGGGGTCGGCGACGCTCGGGAACGGCACGACGTACGGCGGGGCCTCGCTGGCGGCGACCAAGGCCGGCCCGGCGCCGCTCGTCGACTCCACGGCCGTGGGACTGCCCGGCGCCGACCCCACCATGGTGGCCCAGTGCTACGCGGCCAGGAACAACGACGGCAAACCGGTGCTCGACCCGGCCAAGGTGAAGGGCAAGATCGTCATCTGCGACCGCGGCGTGACGCCGCGCGTCGACAAGAGCCTGGCCGTGGCCGAGGCGGGCGGCGTCGGCACGCTACTCGTGAACGTCGACGAGAACTCCCTCAACGCCGACTTCCACTCCATCCCCACCGTGCACCTCGCGGTGAAGGACCGGCAGGCGGTCAAGGACTACGCCGCCACGAGCGGCGCGACGGCCACGATCGACCAGGCGAAGATCAGCGACGACGTCCCGGCGCCGTACCTGGCCGCCTTCTCCTCCCGGGGCCCGCTCAGCGCGGGCGGCGGTGACCTGCTCAAGCCCGACCTGACCGCTCCCGGGCAGGACATCCTGGCCGCGACGGCGCCGCCGGGCAACAACGGGGCCGAGTTCGGGCTGTCCAGCGGGACGTCCATGTCCGCCCCGCACGTCGCCGGGCTCGCCGCGCTGCTGAAGGACCTGCACCCGGACTGGTCGCCGATGGCCGTCAAGTCGGCCCTGATGACCAGCGGCACCGACGTCCTGGACGGGCCCGGCACCGACCCGAAGGTGATCTTCGGTCAGGGCGCCGGCCACGTCGCCCCGAACAGCGCCGCCGACCCCGGGCTCGTCTACGACAGCGGGGTGAAGGACTGGACGGCGTTCCTCTGCGGGACGACCACGGGCATCGACCGGAAGGTGTGCGACGCGCTGAAGAAGCGGGGGTACTCGCTGGACCCCAGTGACTTCAACGGCCCGTCGATCTCGGTCGGCCGGCTGCCCGGCACGCAGACCGTGACGCGCTCGGTGACCAACGTCGGCCGCTCGACCGCCACGTACACGGCCTCCACCTCCGGTCTGGCCGGGATCACGGCCAAGGTGACGCCGAGCCGGCTCACGGTGCGGCCGGGGCAGACGAAGTCGTTCACGGTGACGTTCACGCGGACCACCGCCCCGATGAACGCCTACACGGGCGGGCAACTCACGTGGAAGGACGGGCGGCACAGCGTACGCGTGCCCGTCCTCGTACGGCCGGTGCCCGAGACCTGGTCGGCCACGTACGGGGCCGCGGGCGGCGCCGACTCCGCCGAGTTCATCGCGCTCGACCCCAAGGGCAAGCAGGTGTACGTGACGGGCGCCAGCTTCGGAACGTCCCCCGGCGCACTCAGCCCGAGCATCGCCACCGTCGCCTACGACGCGGCCACCGGCGCGCAACTGTGGAGCAAGGGTTACAAGGGCCCCGCGGGGACGTACGACGAGCCGGCGGCGATCGTGATGAGCCCCGACGGGAGCAAGCTCTTCGTCACCGGCATCAGCGCGGGCACCGACACCGGCAACGACGCCGTCACCATCGCGTACGACACCGCCTCGGGCGCGGAGCTCTGGGTCGCCCGGCACACCGGGCCGGGCAACCTGTCGGACTTCGCCAACGGGGTCGCGGTCAGCCCCGACGGGAAGAGCGTCTACGCCACCGGCATGAGCACGCTGGCCGAGGGCGGCAAGGACGACTACTTCATCGTCGCGTACAACGCCGACAACGGGGAGCGCACCTGGCTGCAGCACTATGACGGGCCCGGGGGCGGCACCGACGACGCCCGGGAGATCGAGGTGACCCCGGACGGGTCCAAGCTCTTCGTCACCGGCCAGAGCCAGGGCGTCTCCGGCACGGGCTTCTCCGACTGGGGCACCGTGGCGTTCAACACGGCCACCGGCGAACAGCTCTGGGCCGCCCGGCACAACGGCCCCGCGAACGGGATGGACATCCCCTCCGGCATGGCCGTCAACGACAAGTCCGTCTACGTCACCGGGTCCAGCGAAGGCCGGGGCACGCAGACCGACCTCGCCACGGTCGCCTACGACGTCGCCACCGGCAAGGAGCTCTGGACGGACCGCTACGACGGGCCGGCGCACGGCAGCGACACCCCGCACGCCATCACCCTCGCCGCCGGCAGGCTGTACGTGACCGGCAACACGGAGGGGGAAGGCACGCGGTCCGACTTCACCACGGTCGCCTACGACCCGGGCACGGGTCAGCGGGCGTGGGTGCAGCGCCGCGACGGGCAGGGGAAAGGCGAGGACTACGCCTGGGACGTCGCCACCACCCCGGACGGCTCCAGGGTCGTCATCACCGGTGAGAGCTCCGACTCCGAGGATGGTGTCGGCGGGAGTGACTACGTGACGGTCGCGTACGACTCGGCCACGGGGCAGGAGGTGTGGACGGGGCGCTACGACGGGGCGGCGGGGGCGCAGGACCGCTCGCACGCGCTGGCGGTGGACGCGGCGGCCGGCATCCGCATCTTCGTCACCGGGGCCACGGCCACGGCTGGGAGCGCGGACTCGATGGATATCGACTTCGGCACGGTGGCCTACTTCAACCCCTGGAAGTAGCCCTGACCCACGGAGGGGGCCTTCACCCCGAAGGCCTCCTCCCAAGGATGTACGGCGGGATGTGGACGCCGGGCGACGTTTCGGGAGCGGTGGCAGTGGGTAAGGCCGTCGGTAATTTCTGAGCTACCTGGTCTTCAGGAGCCACAGATGCCCCGTGTCACGCTCACGCCGGCCGCCCGTGAAGCACTGCGCGACGACGAAGTGGTGTTCTTCGACTGGCACGTGACCGGCCTCTGCTGCGCCGACGCGGGTGAGTTCTCGGTCCGGCCGTTATCCCGCTCCCGGCTCCCACGGCGAGCGCGCCGGCTCGGCGGCGAGGACGGGAAGGTCTACGCCCATCCGACCGCCTGGGTGCATCTCGCCGAACTCCCCGTCACGATCGACTGCCGCCCGCTGTGGCGCTGGCGGCGTTTCACGACCGATCTGCCGCCGGACGCCGGACTGCGCTGCTGCCTGGGGCGACCTCTGTATGGCCCTTCACATATGGGAGGTAACCGGTGAAGTTACGTTCCATCATCATCTGGACGGCGGTCGCGCTCGTCGGGGCCGTGGGGTGGGCCGTGCTGGCCCTGTCCAGAGGGGAGAACGTCAACGCGGTCTGGCTGCTGGCCGCCGCGCTCGGTTCGTACGCCATCGCCTACCGGTTCTATGCCCGTTTCATCGTCCGCAGGGTGCTGGGCGCGGACGACCGCAGGGCCACCCCGGCCGAGCGGCTCGACAACGGCATCGACTACCAGCCGACCGACCGCCGGATCCTGTTCGGCCACCACTTCGCCGCCATCGCCGGGGCGGGGCCGCTGGTGGGGCCCGTGCTGGCGGCCCAGATGGGCTACCTCCCCGGCACCATCTGGATCGTCGCGGGAGTGATCTTCGCGGGGGCCGTGCAGGACATGGTGATCCTGTTCTTCTCCATGCGGCGCAACGGCCGCAGCCTCGGCCAGATGGCCCGCGAGGAGATCGGGCCGATCGGCGGGGTGGCGGCGCTCGTCGCGGTCTTCGCCATCATGATCATCCTGCTCGCCGTGCTGGCCCTGGTCGTGGTCAACGCCCTGGCCAAGTCGCCGTGGGGCGTCTTCTCCATCGCCATGACCATCCCGATCGCCCTGTTCATGGGCTTCTACCTGCGGGTGCTCAGGCCGGGCAGGGTCGTCGAGACCACCGTGATCGGGGTCGCGCTGCTGCTGCTGTCGATCGTGGCCGGCGGCTGGGTGCAGGAGTCGAGCTGGGCGCCGTTCTTCACGCTGAGCCCGTCCGCGCTGGCGCTGTGGCTCATCGCGTACGGGTTCGTCGCCGCGGTGTTGCCCGTCTGGATGCTGCTCGCGCCGCGCGACTATCTCTCGACCTTCATGAAGATCGGCACCATCGTGCTGATCGCGATCGGGATCGCCGTCACGATGCCCACACTGAGGACGACGGCTTTCACGGACTTCGCGTTCAGCGGCAAGGGCCCGGTGTTCGCCGGGTCGCTGTTCCCGTTCGTGTTCATCATCATCGCGTGCGGCGCGCTGTCGGGGTTCCACTCGCTGATCTCATCCGGCACGACGCCCAAGATGATCCAGAAGGAGACCCAGGTCCGGATGATCGGGTACGGCTCCATGCTGATGGAGTCGTTCGTGGCCGTCATGGCCATCACCGCGGCCTGCGTGCTGACCCCCGGCCTCTACTTCGCGATGAACTCCCCGGCCGGCGTCGTCGGGGCCACCGTGCAGAGCGCCTCGCAGGCGGTCACCGACATGGGCTTCGTGATCACGCCGGAGCAGTTGCAGGCCGCGGCGGCGGCCGTACAGGAGCAGACCCTGATCGCCCGGACGGGCGGCGCGCCCACGCTGGCGGTGGGGATCTCGCAGATCTTCTCCGGGCTCATCGGCGGGGCGGGGCTGCAGGCGTTCTGGTACCACTTCGCGATCATGTTCGAGGCGCTGTTCATCCTCACGACGGTCGACGCGGGCACCCGGGTGGGGCGGTTCATGCTGCAGGACACGCTGGGCAACCTGTGGAAGCCCATCTCCAGGGTGAGCTGGTGGCCGGGGCTGGTGGCGGCCAGCGCCGTCGTCGTGGCGGCCTGGGGATACTTCCTGTACGTGGGCGTCAACGACCCGCTGGGCGGCATCAACCAGCTGTTCCCGCTCTTCGGCATCGCCAACCAGCTGCTCGCCGCGGTGGCGCTCACGGTCGCCACGACGTTGCTGATCAAGAGCGGCCGGCTGAAGTGGGCCTGGGTGACGGGGGTGCCGCTGGCCTGGGACGTGGCCGTCACGCTGACGGCCAGCTACCAGAAGGTGTTCTCCTCCGACCCCACGCTCGGCTTCTTCGCCCAGCGCGACCGTTACCAGACGGCGCTGGACCAGGGGAAGCTGCTCGCGCCGGCCAAGACCCGGGACGCGATGGAGCAGGTCGTGCTCAACTCCACCGTGGACGGGATCCTGGCGGCGCTGTTCGCGGTCCTGATCATCATCGTGATCCTCGACGCGCTGCGCGTGTGGGTGAAGGCGGTCAGGTCGCGTGAGCCGCTGCCGACCACGGAGGCGCCGTTCGAGGAGTCGAAGATCCTCGCGCCCGCCGGGCTGATCCCCACCCGCGAGGAGCGGGAGACGATGGCCAAGGCGGCTCCCTAGAACGCGTCGATGACGCGGCTCAGCGTGGTGTTCAGCTCGGCGAGGCCGTCCTCGCCGAGCAGGGCCGCGAGGCGTCGTTCGACGTCGTCGATCGCGGTGTAGCCGACCCTCAGCGCCTCGTCGCCGCGCTCGGTGAACTCGATGAGCTTGGCGCGGCGGTCGGCCGGGTCGGGCACCCGGCGCAGGTAGCCCAGCTCCTCCAGGTCGTCGACCAGCGCCCCCATCGCCTGCGGGGTCATCTGCGCCTTCTCCGCGAGCCTGCTCAGCCGGATGCCGTCGTGCTCCATGTGGAAGAACACCGCCGAGTGCGCGGGCCGGATGCGGGCGTCGTACGTCCTGCCGACCTCGAGCACGACGTCCTGCAGGCGCAGGTACGCCTCGTACAGCAGGGCTATGACGTGCGGTGGATGTGTGGCGGCCAAACCCCTTCTCCAATCGCTCAGGAAGCCTTATATTAAGGCCACCTTAGCAATGGGAGGGTGCGATGAACCAGGAAGAGATCTGGGCCGCCCTCGAGATCGAGCGGCGCGGCGTGGCCGACCTGCTCGGCTCGCTGCCCGCCGACGACTGGGAGCGGCCGTCGCTCTGCGAGGGCTGGCGGGTCCGCGACGTGGCAGCCCACCTCGCGCTCGCCACCAACGTGAACGTCCCGCGGGCGCTGGTGGACTTCGTCCGGGCCCGTGGGAGCTTCGATCGTTTCGTCCGCGACACGGCGGTACGTCACGCCAGGCTGCCGGTCGGCGAGCTCGTCGCGCAGGTGCGCGAGTCGGCCACCTCGCACCGCCGGGCGCCGACGACCAAGCCGCTCGACCCGCTCTTCGACGTGCTGGTCCACGCCCAGGACATCGCCGTGCCGCTCGGCCTCGACCGGGCCATGCCGCTGGAGGCGGCCCGCGCCTGCGCCGTGCACATCTGGGAGCGCGGCTTCCCCTTCCATCCGCAGCGCCGCCTGCGCGGGCTGCGGCTCGTGGCCACGGACGTGGACTGGTCGGTGGGCGAAGGGGACGTGGTCGAGGGGCCCGTACAGGCGTTGCTCCTGCTGATCAGCGGGCGGCCGGCCGCGCTGCCCAGCCTGCGAGGAGCTACAGGCGCAGCTCTGGCGGGAATCCGGTCCACCTGAGCTCGGGCGGCAGGTGCGCCATGTCGTTGAAGAAGAGCACGGAGGACGGGCGGTCGGACGCGTACCGGATGACGGTCAGGGCGGCGTTGCAGTGGTTGAGGCCGAGCCAGCGCCAGCCGGGGGCGTCCAGGGCGGCGCGGACGAGCCAGCCGATCAGGAAGTTGTGTGTGACGACGAGCTCGTGGCGCGTCTCCTCCACCGGACCTGTGAAGAGCTCCTCGGCCTGGCGGACGAGCCGCGCGCCGCCGTCCGCCGGGAAGTTGGCGAGGAAGCCGAGCAACCGGTCCGCGTGCTCCGGGGGAAGTTCCTCCTTCGCCGGCACGTACGGGAGGTAGTCCCCGGCCGCCTCCGAGACGCGCACGGGCACGCCGGGAAGGTGCTCGGCGATCAGGCGCGCGGTCTGGGCGGCCCTCGGGAGCGGGCCGTGGTGGACGGCGGAGAGGGGGACGTCCTTCAGCCGCTCGCCGAGCAGCGCGGCCTGGCGGCGGCCGTTCGCGGTCAGGCCGGTCTCGTCCGGCGTGGCCTCGCCGTGGCGGGTGAGGTAGAGGTAGCGAGTCATCGGGCTCCAGTTGTTGACCTCGGACACACGTCATGGGCATCGTAGGGCGGGTGGCCGGCGATGAGACACGTGACGGGGTGGCGCTCACCAACCTCGACCAGCCCCTGTTCGACGGGGCCGGCGCGACCAAGCGCGACCTGGTCGACTACCTCGACGCGGTCGGCGACCGGATCATCCCGGTCCTGCGCGACCGGGCGCTCTCGGTCATCCGCGTGCGGCCGGGGCAGGAGCCGTTCATGCAGAAGAACCTGCCCAAGTACGCCCCCGAATGGGTGCAGTCGGTCTCCGTGTGGGCCGAGGCGTCGCGCAGGCAGGTGACGTACGCGTTGTGCAACGACCGCAGGACGCTGCTCTGGTTCGCCAACCAGCGGGCGGTGGAGTACCACCCCGGGCTGTTCGTGGGCTCCCATCCCACCCACATGATCCTCGACCTCGACCCGCCCGACGGCAGCGACGCCTTCGAGCTGGCCGTGCGCGGGGCCTTCCTGGTGCGCCAGGCCCTGGACGACGCCGGGCTGGCGGGCGCGGTGAAGACCAGCGGGGCGAAGGGCGTGCACGTGTTCGTGCCCGTGGCCGAGGGGACGGGCGTGGAGGACCTGGCCGCGGCCACGCGCGCGCTGGCGGCCCGGGCCGAGCGGGTGGACCCGGCGCTGGCCACCACGGCGTTCATCCGCGAGGACCGCGCAGGGAAGGTGTTCATCGACTCGACCAGGGCGGGCGGGGCCACGGTGGCGGCCGCCTACAGCCCTCGCGTACGCCCCGGCACGCCCGTGTCGTTCCCCGTGGCGTGGGAGTCGCTCGATCAGGTGGTGCCCGCCGACTTCACCGTGCACACGGCGGCCGGGCTGCTCAAGGACGCGGACCCGTGGGCCGAGTCCATGCCCGAGCCGCAGCGGCTGCCCGCCGACCTGGTCGAGGAGGGGCACACGATCCCGGTCGCCCGCGTACAGGCGATGCACGAGGGCAAGCGGCGCGCCCGCGCCCGCCGCGCCGAGTGACCCTCGGCGAGCCCGTGCCCGCCGGGCCGAGTGAACCAACCGGATATGTCCGGATATTGACGCACTAGTGGGCCTTCTCAGTGATCCTCCGCCGGGTTACGTTCACGTGGCGGCTCGGGGGAATCATCGAATTCGTCCACCAGGGGAACCCTTATGCGTCGAATCGCCATCGCACTGATCACCGCACTGGCCCTACCACTGGCTCTGACCACCCCGGCCAACGCCGGCGGCCTTGACGACCTCTTCGCCAAGTTGCTCGTCAAGCAGGTGAAGGGCCCGAACGCCAAGAAGCACCTCGACGCTCTGCAGGCGATCGCCGACGCCAACGGCGGCACCCGCGCCGCGGGCACCCCCGGCTACAACGCCTCCCGCGACTACGTGGCGGGCAAACTACGCAAGGCCGGATACAAGGTCACGCTCCAGCCGATCAACTTCGTCGAGGGCTGGACCGAGAACTCCCCGCCCACGCTCAACCTCACCGCGCCGGGCTCGAAGACGTACGTGCCTAACGACGACTTCTTCTCCTTCGAGCCCTCCCCCGCCGGTGACGTGACCGCGCAGGTCCAGGCCGTGGACCTGACGCTGCCGCCGACCCCGACGCCCACCTCGACCAGCGGCTGCGAAGCGTCCGACTTCGCCGGGTTCGTGGCCGGGCGGATCGCGCTCATCCAGCGCGGCACATGTGCCTTCGCCCTGAAGATCCGCAACGCGGGCCGCGCCGGGGCGTCCGGGATCATCGTGTTCAACGAGGGCCAGCCGGGCCGGACCGACGCCTTCCCGCTCGACATCGGCGAGTGGCGGGCCGGGGTCCCGATGGTCTTCGCCGACTTCGCGGTCGGCAACGAGCTGGCGGCCACGGCCGGGGCGACCGTACGGCTCAAGGTCGACTCCACCCTCGTGCTCGGCACCAACGACAACGTGATCGCGGAGTCCCGCTTCGGTGACCCGCGCAACGTGGTGATGGTCGGCGCCCACCTCGACAGCGTGCCCGCCGGTCCCGGCATCAACGACAACGGCTCGGGCTCCGCCTCCATCCTGGAGGTCGCCGAGGAGATGGCGCTCTACCCGGTCAAGAACAAGGTCCGCTTCGGCTTCTGGGCGGGTGAGGAGATCGGGCTGCTCGGGTCCGACCAGTACGTCGCGTCGCTGTCGGAGACGCAGCGCGACCGGATCCGGGTCTACCTGAACTTCGACATGGTGGCCTCGCCCAACTACGCGTACAAGCTGTATGACGGGGACAACTCCGACAACGAGGGCTCCCCGGCCGGGCCGCCCGGATCCGACCGGATCGAGAAGCAGCTCGAGGCCTTCTACGGCTCGCGCAACCTGCCCACCGTCGGCACCGACTTCGACGGGCGCTCCGACTACGGCCCGTTCATCGACGTCGGCATCCCGGCGGGCGGGATCTTCACGGGCGCCGAGGGCATCAAGACGCCCGAGGAGGCGGCGAAGTTCGGTGGCACGGCGGGGGTCGCGTACGACGCCTGCTACCACCAGGCGTGCGACACGACCGCCAACATCAACGACACCGCGCTGGACGTGGACCTGGACGCGATCGCGGACTCCGTCGCCCGCTTCGCCTTCAACCTGCGCTCCATCCCGCCGCGAACCGCCCCCGCGGCGGCGCCCCTGGCCGCCAAGACGGCCGCCTGACGGCTCCACACCGGGGTGGGCAGCACCCCTGCCCACCCGGGCACCACCTAGGCACCACGGCACTTTGGCACCACCGCACCATCGAACCTTCGCACCACGGCACCACCGCACCACCGAACCTTCGCACCACGGCACCACCGCACCATCGAACCTTCGCACCACGGCACCACCGCACCATCGAACCTTCGCACCACGGCACCACGGCACCACCGGTTCCAACGAGCACCATCTCGGGATCTTCCACCCTCGACCCTCGGATGGAGGCGCCGCAATGCGATCGATCATCGTCGCGGCAACAGCGTTATCCCTGGCCATCACCGCCCTGACGGCCGTGCCGGCGCAGGCCGCAGCAGCCCCGAACATCTCCCTCACCAACGTCAAGGCCCACCTCACCCAGCTCCAGTCCATCGCCACCGCCAACGGCGGCAACCGCGCACACGGCCGCCCGGGTTACCTGGCCTCCGCGAACTACGTACGCGGCCAGCTGGACGCCGCCGGCTTCACCACCACGCTCCAGTCGTTCACCTACAACGGCGCCACCAGCTACAACGTCATCGCCGACTGGCCCGGCGGGGACCCCAACGACATCCTCATGGTCGGCGCGCACCTCGACAGCGTCACCGCGGGTCCCGGCATCAACGACAACGGCTCGGGCAGCGCGTCCATCCTGGAGACCGCGCTCGAAGTGTCGCGCCAGGCGCTCCAGCCGGCCAAGCATCTGCGCTTCGCCTGGTGGGGCGCGGAGGAGCTGGGGCTGCGCGGGTCGCAGTTCTACGTGAACAACCTGCCGGCCGCGGACCGGGCGCGGATCAAGGGGTACCTGAACTTCGACATGGTCGGCTCCCCGAACCCCGGATACTTCGTGTACGACGGCGACAACTCGGACGGCACCGGCTCCGGTCCCGGCCCGGCCGGATCCGCGGAGCTGGAGAAGGTCATCCAGGACTACTTCACGTCGATCGGCGTGCCGACCCGGGGCACCGACTTCGACGGCCGCTCCGACTACGGCCCGTTCATCGCGGTCGGCATCCCGGCGGGCGGCACGTTCACGGGCGCGGAGGGCATCAAGAGCTCGGCCCAGGCCACGCTGTGGGGCGGCACCGCCGGTCAGGCGTTCGACGCCTGCTACCACCGCTCGTGCGACACCACTTCCAACATCAACGACACCGCGCTCGACCGGAACGCCGACGCGATCGCGTACTCGGTGTGGACGATCGCCACCGCCGTACCACCCGCCGTGGTCTGGCAGGACACGTTCGAGACGGCCAACGGCTGGACGGTCAACCCGTCGAGCACCGACACCGCCACCACCGGCCAGTGGGAGCGCGGCGACCCCGAGGACACCACCTCCAGCGGCGCCAAGCAGCTCGGCACCACGGTCAGCGGCACGAACGACCTGGTCACGGGCCGCCTGGCAGGCTCGGCCGCCGGTGACTTCGACATCGACGGCGGCATCACCTCGATCCAGTCGCCCCCGATCACGCTCCCGTCCACGGGCCCGCTGAACCTGTCGTTCTCGTGGTACCTGGCGCACGGCTCGAACGCCTCCAGCGCCGACTACTTCCGCGTCCGCGTGGTCGGCACCACCACCACGACGGTCCTGAACCAGGCGGGCGCCGCGTCCAACCGCAACGGCGCCTGGACCACGGCCACGGCCAGCCTGAACGCGTTCGCGGGCCAGACCGTCCGCATCCTCATCGACGCCGCCGACGCCTCGGGCGCCTCCCTGGTGGAGGCCGGCGTGGACGACGTCAAGATCACCCGCTAACCGCGCGGAGGGCCGGGCCCGTTACGGCCCGGCCCTTTGCTCCCTCGCGGGCCGGGCTCCACGGCCCGGCCCGCGACGCCCCCGAATCAGGCGGCCTCAGCGGTCCTGTGAGTACGCAGCATCCCCAGATCAGGCACGCTCGGCGGTCCGGCCAGTACGCAACGCCCCCAGATCAGGCGCGCTCGGCGGTCCGGCCAGTACGCAACGCCGCCACGACCTTCTCCGGCTCATCGGCGAAGAACCGGATCGACGTGGCCTCCCCCCGGCGGCCGAACGGGCGCACGAAGGCGACCGGCTCGCTCAGCTCGACCGTCATGTTCGTCTGCGAGGAGACCGCCACGCCGAGCCGCCCGTCCTTGACGGTGACCATGCCGCTCTCGTTGTAGTTGCGACTCGTCCGCACGGCGGCGATCCGCTCGACCGGCACGCGCACGTCGAAGTACACGCCGAACCGGATGCGCAGCTCACCAGAGGTGATGACATGCGGCCTGGTGGCGCAGGCGGCGGCCAGCATGACCCCGAACAGCAGCCCGTACACGTCGGCGATCAGCACCACGAACCGCAGCCACGCCGGCACGTCGAGCGCGACCAGCAGCAGATCGACCACCACGGTCTCGACCGCCATCGCGAACAGCATCAGCGACAGCATGAACGTCTGCGCCTTCGTGTACGTCACGACGGTCGCCCCCGCCGGCACGCCATCACGACGCCGGACGATCCACTGCCCGATGGCCAGCAGGCCTTTCAGCTCGAACACCACGATCCGCAGCGCGGCTCTGACCATCGGTCCCCTCACTTTCGACTCTCTGGGCCCGGTCGATCCCGATTAGACACGTTGACGTCGCGTCAAGGTCAACCCGAGAGGGTCCGGTCTTCCCGACTGGTCAGGGGAGGTACAGAAAGTCTTGTTGATCTTTGGGAGCCAAACGGGCAGCCAGTGCTCTACCCGGTCTTCGACTCGAAGATCTTGTCCATCACGAGGTCCGGCCCCTGCCGGACGCCGGCCTGGACGGACGCGAAGTCGGCCGGGTTGGCGACCTGGACGTAGCCCGCCGGGACCAGGCGGTGCGCCTGCTCCCACGGCCGACAAGCATCCAGACCGATCACCTCGGTCGCGACCCGCCACGGTGGGGAAGCCATCGGGCTGAGGATTCCAACGCATGCGATGCCGCACGTCTTTGGCGCGCGGCAGCCGCTCCTGGAGGACGGCATTGACCATGAGGCGTGACTGGCGAAAACATCACGTGTTCCACCAACTCGGATTCTTTGTCTCAAGTGCCCAGCTATGGTGAGCCCGTGGGCGAAGATCTTCAGCGGATCTCGGCGGGGCGGTATCGCGTTCTCGGCCCCCTCGGCAAGGGCGGCATGGGTGCCGTGTGGCGGGCGCTGGATGTGGAATTGGGGCGTACGGTCGCGGTCAAGGAGTTGCGGCTTCCGGAGCACATCTCCGAACAGGACCGGCGCAACCTGTACGCACGGATGGAGCGCGAGGCCAGGGCCGCCGCCAGACTGAAGCACCCTGGGATCGTGACGGTGTACAACCGTCTCGTGGGTGACGATGGACGCCCATGGATCGTCATGGAGCTGATCCAGGGGGGCTCGCTCGAAGACCTGCTCCAGCGCGAAGGACGGCTCCCTATCGGCCAGGTCTCCGACATCGGCGTGAAGATCCTGGACGCTTTGATCGCGGCGCATGCCGCAGGCGTCGTGCATCGTGATCTCAAGCCTGCCAATATCCTCCTCGAGGGCGAGCGTGTCGTCATCACCGATTTCGGCATCGCCGCGCTCGAGGGCGACACCAAGCTCACGATGTCCGGCGCCGTCCTCGGCACTCCGACCTTCATGTCGCCCGAGCAAGTGTGCGGACTTCCCGCGACGCCCGCGTCCGACCTGTGGTCTCTCGGCGCCACCCTCTACACCGCCGTGGAGGGTCGTCCGCCGTTCTCGGGCCGTACCCTCAGTTCCCTCTTCGTCGCCATCGCGACTCAGGACCCTGCTCCACAACAGCACTCCGGGCCGCTCACCGCGGTCCTGGACGGGCTGCTGCACAAGAACTCGGCCGAGCGCCTGACCGCCGAAGCCGCTCGTGACCGGCTCAGGCTGCCGACCGGCACGTCCGAACCGCACAGATCGGCGCCCGTCTCGCCGGTGGATGCCCGCGAACCGGCTGTTCTCGTCGACACCTCCGGCCCCGCGTCCTCCAGCATCGCGCCCGCAGCGGGTCCATCGACGAACGTCGCCCCACCCCCCACGGTCGCCGAAAAGCCGATCATGGAGCGGCCACATCCTCCGCCGCGTCGCCTTGTCCGGTCCCGAAAAGTGATCATCCCGCTGACTGTGGTTCTCGCGCTCGCCACCAGCGCGACGGTATGGCTGATGAGAGGCCCCAGCGAATCCGGGCCTCCCGCGACGCAGACCTGGTTTCCCCGGACGGTCAGGCTGCCGATCGAGAACTACGGCTACGGGTTGGCGCTCAGTCCGGACGGGAAGACCGTTGCCCTGGGAGGCGACGACGGCATCGACTTCTGGGATCTCGCTTCACGTCAACGATCAGGGCCCCCCATCCAGCCCAGCGGGGCGCTGAGAGCCGGCGGCAAGATGGCCTTCAGCCCCGACGGGCGGCTCCTGGCCGCGACCGACGACGGACGTGGAGGTGATGACGTCCGCGCCTTCGACCAGGTCAGGTTGTGGGACGTGCGGTCACACAAGCAGATCGGCAAGCCCTTCGGCCGGCCGCGCGACACCATCGGCTCGCTGACCTTCAGCCCGGACGGCCAGGCGTTGGCGACCTCTCACGAAGATGAAACCCGGCTCTGGAATCTCACCACCCAGCGCCAGTTAGGCGCCTCCTTCCCCAACAACGCCGCCGGCCCGGTCGTCTTCCTCGACCAGGCCGGAAAACTTCTCGCAACCGACAACGACCTGACCGTCTGGAACATCAAGACACGACGGAAGTCCGGCCGGCCGTTCATACCCCTGACGGTACGTCTGTGCGATCTGGCCGTGGTCAGCCCCAACGGCAAGATCTTGGCCGCCACCATGGATGACGACGAGATCAAGCTCTTCTCGGTCGACTCGCGGAAGAAGATCTCAAACCCCATCAAGATCACCGCTTCACCCCCGTACGAGGAGGTCATTGCATCCCTCAGCTTCAGCCCGGACGGCAGGCTCCTGATCAGCGCAGGCTCTACCGTACGGATCTGGGATGTGAAAACGGGCCGGCAGGTCGGCCCACCCCTTACCGGGAAGGCGGTGATTGCGGGCTTCGGCCCCTGGAGAAGCGCCGCTGTGTCCCCGGACGGCAGGTCCCTCGTCACCGCCGGCGACGGTGCTCTTGAAGTCTGGGACATCCGCCGTGCTTATCAGTGAAAAGGAGTCTCGGTGAGCGTGGGGCCTGTGCACCTCCTGGCGGACCGGTATCAGATCCAGGGAGCACTCGGCCGGGGCGGCATGGGAACGGTCTGGCAGGCATGGGACACCGAACTGGACCGGGCCGTCGCCATCAAGGAACTGCGGCTCTCCGACGACATCCCGGAAGAGGAACGCCGCAACTGGTACGCCCGGATGGAGCGCGAGGCCAGGGCCGCCGCCAGACTGAAGCACCCCGGGATCGTCACGATCTACGACCGCGTGATCGAGGAGGACGGACGTCCATGGATCGTCATGGAACTCATCCACGGTTCTTCCCTCGACGACCTGCTCCGCCGGCACGGACGGCTGCCCGCGGAGAGGGTGGCCGCGATCGGCCTGCAGATGCTGGACGCGCTGATCGCCGCGCACGCCACAGGCATTGTGCATCGTGACGTCAAGCCGGCCAACGTCCTGTTGGAAGGTGATCGTGTCGTCCTCACCGACTTCGGGATCTCCACGCTGGAGGGCGACGCTCCTCTGACGAGGTCCGGCGCCCTCCTCGGAACCCCGTCCTTCATGTCCCCTGAGCAAGTGCACGGTGGTCCCGCCACGGCGCAGTCCGATCTGTGGTCCCTCGGCGCCACCCTCTACACCGCCGTGGAGGGCCATCCGCCCTTCTCCGGCACCACCCCCGGATCCGTCTTCGTCGCCATCGCCACCGAGCGACCGGACCCCACGCATCACGCCGGACCACTTGTGGCCGTCCTGGACGGCCTGCTGTGCAAAGATCCCACCGTACGGCTGACCGCCCAGGCCACCCGCGACAAACTCACCCACCTCGCGGCCGCCCAAGAAACCCCGCAACCCGTCTTCGGCCGCTCCTCGAAAACCGGCACGGGACCGCCGCCCAGCGGCGTGCCCCAGCGACGCGGACCGCGAACCCTGAGAACGCTTCCCGCCTTGGGGCTCATCGTGACTCTCGTCGGCATCTCCGCTGCCCTGACCATCTGGCTCCAGTCCCCGCCCAGCCCGGTGCAGAACAGGTTTCCCAGACTCGCCTGGCTGTCGGAGTCGGAAGCGGACTGGGGGTCTGGGCTGGCGCTCAGCCCAGACGGGACCACCCTGGCGGTGGGAACCAGGACCGGCGTCGAGTTCTGGGACGTCGCCACGCGCCGGAAACTGGGTGACACGGTAGAGATTTCCGGAGCGCACCGCGTGGACGAGCTCGTATACAGTCCCGACGGCAAGAAGCTGGCCGTTCTCAACTATGGCCTCGGCGGCCGGCAACTCCATCTCTGGGACGCCGTCGGCCGCAAGCCGGATGGACCGGCGCTGATGAGCGGTGGCGAGATCCTGGGAGTCGCCTTCAGCCCCGACGGCAAGACGATCTCGGCCACCAGCACGGAGAGATCGTGGACCGAGCTGTGGGCGGTTGCGTCGCGGCGACCTGTGGGAACGCCGGTCAAGACCGAGCCCTTGGCAGTCTCCATCACATTTCTGGACCCTGGCGGCAAGCTCTTCGTCTCGGACGGCCCTGAGGTATGGGATGCCGCCACGGGCCGCAAGCACCGTCGCCAGTTCCCCATCACTCCCTGTTCGAACAGCGGCTCCCCCTCAGCCCTCGCGCCAGACGGTCAGACCATGGTCATGATGAGCTTTCAAGAAAGGCAGCTCTGCTTCTACTCCACCAAGACCTACACGCAGATCGGGCTCACCCGAGAAGTACCCGAAGAAGCGAAAATGGGCCCGGTCGCCTTCAGCCGGGACGGCGCCATCCTGGCCAGTGGCGGCAAAACTGTCCGGCTCTGGGACACCCGCACCTTCGAGCAGATCGGGCCGGACATGACCCCCGTCGAGACGGAGGTCGTGTCACGCGACGGCGACCGAGTCGCCATCACCCCTGACGGCAACGTCCTCATCAGCCTGACCAGTGCGGGCGTCGAGTTCTGGGACATCAGCTCCGCCCGTTGAGCGACTCCCGGCATCACGCGCCGGGCCGGTCAGCGATCCCAGGACATCTGGACAGGTTCGTCAGGGACATCCTCGGCGAACCTACGTTCCAGCAGGTCGGGAAGGCGGACAGGGCCGGGATACCGACCAGGACGTTGACGTAGAAGATCCACTGCCAGCCCAGGGTGTCGATGAGGACACCGCCGAGCAGCGGCCCGGTGACTGTGGCGAGACTGGAGACGCCGCCCAGGACACCCGTGGCGCGGCCGGGATGGCGGCGAATGCGCGTGTTGTCCGCCGCATGTCACGGCTTCTCAGCGGCCGCCGCCGGCGCGACTGTGACACAACCATGACGCGGCGCGAACGAGGCGGGGACGCGGCCGGCCGACAGTGGACGGGGTTGACCGGCGGGCGAGTTACGGAGCGTGCTGCGAAGCGATCCGGCCGCCCGCATCGGGACGACGCCGTACGGCCCGGGTGGCCCCGGCACCACGGCGTCGCCCTCATCAAGCAGGGCGAGCCGAACCGGCCGGAGCCGCCGGGACAGAACGTTACGACGAAGGCGATCACGAAAAGGAGAAGGCGTGGCTCATGACGGGAAATGGGACCGGCGTTCGCTGTTTCAGGGCGCCGCTGTGCTGGCCGGTGCCGCCGCGGCCGCGCCGCTGATGGGCGAGGCGGCCACGGCGCTGGCCGACAGCGGTGACGCCGACGCGCTGTTCAAGGCCGGGAAGTTCGAGCAGGCCGGCCGGGCGTACGAGGAGATCCTTAAAAAGGACCCCAAGAACCTGCACGCGGCCCGCCGGCGCGGCTATGTCGGGCTGCTGTCCAACCGGTTCCCCGACGCCGAGAAATACCTCAAGATGGCCCTCCAGTTGGCGCCCGACGACAAGGAAACCAACGGGCTCCTGGGCGACTGCTACATCCGGCAGGACAAGTTCGGCCTGTCCGCACCGCACTGGAAGGCGGCCGGTGAGGAGGGCTACGCCAAGTGGTTCGCGGCGGTCAGTGGTGAGGCGTACCAGGTCCACGGCGACATCGCGCGGCTGGAAATCAAGCAGATGGACCCGATTCCGCTGGTGGAGGCCTCGGTCAACGGCGGACCGACGAAGCGCTTCACGTTCTACACCGGCGCCCCGAATCTGAGCATGCGGGCGTCGGTGGCCAAGGAGGCCGGGCTGAGTCCCGTTGCCAGTCAGAAGGTCGAGTACGAGAACGGCATCATATGGGCGTACTACGGGATACTGGACTCCTTCAAGCTGGGTGGCATCGAACTGCGCAACGTCCCGGTGGGCTGGTCGTCGACGGAGTCGGGCGAGGATGTCGGAACTGACAGCGACGGCCTGATCGGCACGTGGGTCTTCTACCACTTGCTGACCACCTTCGACTATGCGGGCCGGCAACTGATCCTGCGCCGCCGCACCCCCGAAACGGCCAGGAAGGCACGCGCCGCCGCCAGATCGGCGGGCGCACAGCCCCTTCCCATATGGCTGGCCCGTGAGCAATACCTGCACAGCACGGGCAGCTTCGCCGGCACCGCCGGCTCCCGTACAGGGGTGGTGGGCGTCAACTTGGGCGGAACCAGCGAGATCGTGGCGGGCCTGCGGGGAAAAACGGCCGAGCAGTTGGGAATCCGCAGGGACTACGACCGCGAGATCGGGACTTTTGGCAGCAGCCACCCGGCCGTCGTCTACCCCTGCTACCCGAAGGAGATCCGCCTCGGCGACGCCGTCGCCAAGGAGGTCTACTGCTACACGAACCCCAACTCGCAAATCAACGTGCCCTGGCCCTATGGGACAGGGTTCGACTCGATGGGCTGGTTTTCCCACTGCTTCTGGAAGCCCTATAACATCACCGTCGACTTCACCGGCATGAACCTCTACATCGCCCGCGGCAAGGCCACCTGATCAGGAGCTACGTGGAGCTGCCGGCTCCTACGGGCGACGGGGTAAGGGCGAACCGGACGCCTTCACCCCCTCGCCCGGTGCCGTACCGGGTAGTGTCCCCCGGGCGCCGCCGTAGCCAAGCGCGGCCGGAGCCCGGCGGCAAGCCGCGTCAGGAGCCAGGGGCGGCGACGGCGTCGGGTGGGAGGTGGCGGGAGAGGCGCAGGAGGGTGAGGGCGGCCAGCGCGAGCAGGACGGTGAGCGTGCCCCACAGCAGCGCGGGCGCGGCGCCCAGCAGGGCCGAGAAGGCGGCCGGGGCGACGACGTTGCCGATGGCCCAGGTCTGCTGGTGGATCGCCAGGTAGCGGCCGCGGAGGGCCGGTGGTGCCGCCGCCGCGGCCAGGGCCCACGACGGGGTGGCGTGCATCAGCTCACCCACCGTGAAGACGAGGGTGGCCGTCACCAGGGCGATGACGCGCGGTGGTCCCGGGGGGAACGCGGCCGCCGCGGCGTACACGACGCACGACACGATCAGGACCGCCCCCCCGAGGGCCATGGCGTGGGTACGGCGGGCGGCGCGCTGCCGTCGCCGGACCGCGAGCTGGCCCACGGCCACCAGGATCGTGTTGAGCGTGTACAGCAGGCCCAGCAGCCAGGCGGGGGCGCCGAGCACCGTGACGGCGTACACCGGCAGCGCGACCGGAAGGACCAGGCGTGTCAGCGTGAACGCCTGCTCGGCCGCCACCAGCCCGAGGAACGGCCGGTCCGCCAGGACCCGCCGGTACCCGCCCCGCTCCGGGAGCACCGGATCGATCGGTGCGCGCCGCCCCGACAGGACCAGGCAGGCGGTGGCCACGACGAAGCTGGCCGCGTTCACCGACGCGATGATCACGAAGCCGGTCGTGCCGCCCAGCGACACCACCCCCGCTGACAGGAGCCCGCCCAGGCCGAACGCGACGTTCCTGGCGGTCGACATCAGCGCGTACAGCCGGTCCCGGTCCGCGCCCGTGGCCAGGACCGAGATGTAGCCGCCGGAGGCGGGATAGTAGGCCCGATCTCCGAACGCGACCACCGCCGCGACCACGATCAGCGCAGCGAAACCGTCCACGAACGGGTACGCGGCGAAGCCCAGCCCGCGCAGCACGTACGTACCCATCAGCACCCGCCGTGCGTCGAACCGGTCGATGAGCACGCCGGCCACCGGATTGGCGGCCAGCCCCACCGCGGCCGCGGCCGTCACCCCCAGCCCGACCACGGTCATGGGCAGGCCGGTGACCCGGTGGATGAACAGCAGGGTGAGCGGGTAGTACAGGCCGCTGCCCAGGGCGTCCACGAACATCCCGACGAGAAACGGCCGCACGCCCGACTGGCGCTGCGCGGAGGCGATCGACATGAGCAGGAGTATCAGCACGCGCGAGGGCCGTCGCGGATCGGCCGCCCGCCCTAGACGTTCTACGCCGATGGTCTTAGTACCCGGGTGAGCGCTGCGGCGATCCAGGTAAAAGGCCAGGTCAGGAACCGTGCGACACGCTCTTTGCGCGAATGGGGCCTATCGGTCGCGGGTATCGGTCGCATGCATCTCCGGCAACACCACAGGCCTGAAAGGGAGTCAGATGACCACGACCGCAGAGCGTACCGAGACGACTGAGCGCGACACCGAAGAGCGGGAGGCGTTCGAGTCGCTGATGTTCGCCGCACTCGCGGCCCGCCGCGAGGAAACCACCGAGATGGGCATCGAGCACCCGCTGCTGCTGGCCATGCTCATGCGCCGCCGCAAGGAAGGCGGCACGAGCATGATCGAGCACCCCCTCCTGCTCGCCATGCTCATGCGCCGCCGCGAAGAAGGCACCGAGATGGGCATCGAGCACCCGCTCCTCCTCGCCATGCTCATGCGCCGCCGCAAGGAAGGCGGCACGAGCATGATCGAGCACCCCCTCCTGCTCGCCATGCTCATGCGCCGCCGCTCGGAAGGCGAGGAGACCGGCATCGAGCACCCGCTGATGCTGGCCGCGCTCATGCGCCGCCGCAGGGAGAGCGGCACGAGCATGATCGAGCACCCTCTCCTGCTCGCCGCGCTCATGCGCCGCCGCTCGGAAGGCGAAGAAGCCGGCATCGAGCACCCGCTGATGCTGGCCGCCCTTGCGGGCCGATAAGCACCCGATAACCGCCCGATAACCGCCCGACGACCACCCGACGACCGCCCGACGACCGCGCCCGCCGGCCCGCAAGGAAGAACGCCGTCTCCTGGTTTCCCGGCAAGGGGAAATCGGGAGACGGCTCACACCGACGTAAAGGAGCACCTCATGGCGCCGGAGCAAACCGGTAACTCATCCGAGCACAACCCTCTGGAGTCCATGATCGACGACCTCATCCGCGACATCCTCAGCGAGTCCGGCCAGACCACCAAAGCCCGCACACGCGGCGTGGATCCCATGGCGAGCCTGATCGAATCGGCTCTGTCGTCGACCTCGCGTACGGCGTCGAAGGCGTCGCCGATGGAACGGCTCCTGCTCACGCAGGTGTTGTCGTCCGCGTTGGCGGACGCGCTCGCGCCGGCGCTGGCAGAAGTCCTGGCACCCGAGATCATGAAGTCCCTGGAACATCATCTGTCTCCCGGCCCGACCAGCGGCATGGCTTCGACGCGCAGCCCTGCCAAAGGAGGAGCGGCGAGCAGGAGAAAGACCTGAGTCTCCGGCCGCGGCGACAAGGCCCGGCCGCAGTCCGGCGACAGCTCCGCGACGGCGGCCGGGCCCTGCTGCCTGACGGACCGGGCAGGCGCCCGAAATCAGGGCCCAGTCGGCTTATGGCGCGTGCTGATCAGGTGGAATCATCGGCGCATGAACGCTGACGTCATCGTCGTCGGGGCCGGGCTGGCCGGCCTGGTGGCGACCTGCGAACTGATCTCCCGGGGCAAGAAGGTCGCCGTGGTCGACCAGGAGAACGCCGCCAACCTGGGCGGCCAGGCCTTCTGGTCGTTCGGGGGGCTGTTCCTGGTCGACTCCCCGCAGCAGCGGCGGCTGGGCGTGAAGGACTCCTTCGAGCTGGCCTGGAACGACTGGCAGGGCAGCGCCCAGTTCGACCGCCTGGACGACGAGGACTCCTGGGCCGTGCGGTGGGCGCGGGCCTACGTCGAGTTCGCCGCCGGGGAGAAGCGGGCCTGGCTGGACGGCCTGGGCATCAAGTTCCTGCCCACGGTCGGCTGGGCGGAGCGGGGCGACCTGCGCGCGGACGGGCACGGCAACTCCGTGCCGCGCTTCCACGTGACCTGGGGGACGGGGCCGGGGGTGCTGAAGCCGTTCGTCCGCAGGGTCCGGCAGGCGGCCGGGAGCGGGCTGGTCACCTTCCACCACCGCCACCAGGTGGACGAGCTGATCGTCAGCGGCGGAGCCGTGCAGGGCGTGCGTGGCACGCTGCTGGCCGAGGACGACTCGCCGCGAGGAGTGGCCTCCAACCGCGACAGGATCGGCGAGTTCGAGCTGACGGCACCGGCGGTGATCATCACCAGTGGCGGCATCGGCGGCAACCACGACCTGGTGCGCCGCTACTGGCCGGAGCGGATGGGCAGCGCGCCGGAGAGCATGGTCACGGGCGTGCCGGCGTACGTGGACGGCCGGATGCTCGACATCAGCGCCGAGGCCGGGGCGCGGCTGGTCAACCGCGACCGCATGTGGCACTACACGGAGGGCCTGCGCAACTGGGACCCGATCTGGCCGGGCCACGGCATCCGGATCCTGCCCGGCCCCTCCTCGATGTGGTTCGACGCGCTGGGGCGGCGGCTGCCCGACCCCTGCCTGCCCGGCTACGACACGCTGAGCACGCTGCGGCACCTGCGCGGCACCGGCCACGACCACTCCTGGTTCGTGCTCACCCAGAAGATCATCGAGAAGGAGTTCGCCCTGTCGGGCTCCGAGCAGAACCCCGACATCACGGGCAACGACCGCAAGGCGTTCCTCCGGGAGCGCCTCCTCGGGAAGGGCGCCCCGGCCCCGGTGGAGGCGTTCAAGCGCAACGGCGCCGACTTCGTCGTGGCCGCCACCTTGGACGAACTGGTCGCCAAGATGAACCAGCTGACGGTCGAACCCCTGCTCGACGCCGACCTCGTGCGCCGCCAGATCGAGGCCCGCGACCTGCAGGTGGCCAACCCGTTCAGCAAGGACTCCCAGATCCAGGGCATCCGCAACGCCCGCCGCTACCTCGGCGACAAGCTGGGCCGGACGGTCGCCCCACACCGGATCCTCGATCCCGCCGCCGGGCCGCTGATCGGGGTCATGCTCCACATACTCACGCGCAAGACGCTCGGCGGCATCCAGACCGACCTCGACTCCCGCGCCCTGGGGCCGACCGGCGAGCCCGTCGACGGCCTGTTCGCGGCGGGTGAGATCGCGGGCTTCGGCGGTGGCGGCGTCCACGGCTACAACGCCCTCGAAGGCACCTTCCTCGGCGGCTGCCTCTTCTCCGGCCGCCAGGCCGGCCGCGCCGCGGCACGCTGAGCTACTTCCACAGATAGTCGTGACGCGGCGAGGCCCGGCCGACGAGGACCCCGCCGTCGCGGACCTGCCACTCCTGCTGCCCCTCGACCTCGTGGAACACGAGGAAGAGACCGCAGACGCGGTCGCCGTCCGCGTCCGCGGGCGGCAGGGCGGCGATCCGGCGGATCAGCGCGAGAACCTCGCCGGATCGGCTCTCGCGGACGGCACGCGCGTAGCAGGCGGCATCGAGCCAGCCCCCTTCGGGGAAGGCCCAGCCCTCCGTCTCGCCCTGCCGGATGATCCGCTCCGCCTCGGATCGTTGACCCGAGAACTCCAGCCAGCCGCGTATGTAGACCCACGCACTCATAACCACATGATGGCTTGCGGGAAGTCGAGAGCATTTGTCGGAATTGCCTGCGGAGGCCACCGCCCGGACGGCAGACTGTTGCCGCGGCCATCACGAGCCTTTCTCCGTTCTCTGACGAGAGCCCGCGGAGGGGGCCGGGGTGGCCGTCACCATTTCCCGGACGCCCTCAGCCCAGCAGCCGCGCTTCCGCCTCCGGGGCGAGGCCGACGCTCGGCCGGTCCGGGCGCGTCGGGGGCAGGCCGCCGATGCTCCGGAGCCACTCCCACGTGTCGGCCACCGTCTCCTCCAGGGGACGGCACCGCAGGCCCGCCGCCACGGCCTTGGACACGTCGCCCCCGTGCATGAAGTCGTAGCTCTCGCCCACCAGCCAGATCGGCAGGTCCGTCCACGGTTTCACACCCGCCGCCAGGATCCGCTCGGCCGCCACCCAGCGCAGCTCCGCGTCCGATCCGGTCACCTTGACGCAGGTCTCCAGGAGCTGCCCCATCGTCGCGAACCCCGGCGGGCTCACCACGTCATAGGCCCCGCCGAGCCCGCGCCGGGCCGCCGCCAGGCACCAGCCGGCCAGGTCGCGGGCGTCGATGTACTGCAGGCCGAGGTCGCGCGGCTCCGGGGCGAGCACCGGGCCGCCACGGGCGATCCGGCTCAGCCACCAGGGCAGGCGCCCGATGTTCTCGTACGGGCCCAGGATCAGGCCCGCGCGGGCCAGCAGCGCCCGGTCCCCGAACGCCGCGACCGCTCCGGCCTCCGCCCCCGCCTTGTCCTTGGCGTAGTCGCCGTCGCCGTCGTCCGCCGCCACCGCCACGACCGGGGCGCTCTCGTCAGCGCCGAACGGCACCGGCGGCGCGTACACCGACCGGCTGGACACGTAGACGTAATGGCCGGCCCGGCCGGCCAGGAGCGACGCGGCCGCACCGACCGCGGCCCGCGCCCACGACCAGGTGTCGACCACCACGTCCCACTCCCCGCGCTCCAGCGCCGCCAGCCCGCCAGGGGCCGTGCGGTCGCCGCGCAGCGCCGTCACGCCGGCCCGTGGCTCGTGCGTGCCGCGATTGAACGTCGTCACCTCCCAGCCCAGCGCCACCGCCTCGTCGACGAACGCCCGCCCCACGAACTCCGTGCCGCCCAGCACCAAAAGCCTCATGGCATCCACCATGGCCTGCCGGGTTCGGGCGCGGTAGGTGTGCACGCCCTCAGCGGAATCGCCACCAGCGAATATGCCGGGGCGGACGCGGGCCCGGTCATGTTGCGACGGCCCAGCGCGGGTAAATGTCACAGACAGTGATGAAGTCGGGACGGGATGGGATGGTGAGACGGCTGTTTCCACGCTCGATCCGCGCACGCCTGACCACGGTCGCGACCTTGATAGCGGCCGTGGTCTTCATCGCGACCGCCACCATCACGCTCGCCACCGTGCCCGACAACCTGCGCAGCATGGTCCAGGCAAGGGTCGAGCTGGCGGCACGGCGGGTCGCCGCCGAGGCACGTGCCGGAAACCTGCCCCCGGTGCTGGAGACGCCGTCACGCGTCCGCATCCTCCAGGTGGTCTCGGCGGACGGCAGGCTGCTCGCGAGCAGCCCCGGCCCGGCCCAGAGCCTGCGGCTGGGGGACCTCAAGCCCACCTGGCCCCAGGTCGTCCGCGTCGGCGAGCGCACCGTGTCCCGCAGCCCCGACGAGCCCAAGACCCACTACCTGGTCGTGGCGATCGCGGCGCAGACCCCTCAGGGCCCTGTGACGGTCTACGGGGCGTCCCCGCTGACCGACGTGGACCGAGCCCTCAAATGGATATATGTCCTGGTATTCATTGGCACTCCGCTCGTCCTGGTGAGCGTGGCGGGCATCACCTGGATCTCGGTCGGGTCCGCGTTGCGCCCCGTCGAACGCATCCGTGCGGAAATGGCCGAGATCACCGGCCAGGACCTCAGCAGACGCGTGCCCGTGCCCGACACCGGCGACGAGATCACCGACCTCGCCGCCACCACCAACGACACCCTCGACCGCCTCGAACGCTCCGCCGAGACCCAGCGCCGCTTCGTCTCCGACGCCTCCCACGAGCTCCGCAGCCCCATCTCGGCCCTGCGCGCCCAGCTGGAGGTGGCCCACGCCTACCCCGACGAGACGGACTGGCAGGCCACCGGCGAGCAGGCGCTGGCCGCCGCCGACCGCCTGGCCGGCATCATCGACGAGCTGCTGATGCTGGCCCGGCTGGACGCCGGCGCGCTCAGCGAGCGCCGCGTGGTGGACCTGGCTCACGTGGCGATGGACCACGTCCGCCGCCGCGAGGGCAACCGGGTGCCCATCATCCCCGACGTGTGCGCCGCGGCACCCGTCCACGGTTCCCTCATGCAGCTCGACCGCCTGCTGACGAACCTGCTCGACAACGCCACCCGCCACGCCGCCACCCGCATCGACCTGGAGGTGGCCGTGGAAGGCGACAAGGTGATCGTCACCGTGACCGACGACGGCGACGGCATCCCGCCGCAGGACCGGGAGCGGGTATTCGAACGCTTCACCCGCCTGGCCCCCGCCAGGGCCAAGGACAAGGGCGGCAGCGGCCTCGGCCTGGCCCTGAGCCGCGACATCGCCTCGGCCCACGACGGCACCCTCACCGTCGCCGACCACTCACCCGGCGCCCGCTTCGTGGTCGTCCTCCCCCTTTACGGGGAGCCGTGATCGGCCGCGGTCTGCCGTAGGCTCGCGCCCATGGATCTGCGCCAGCTCGCCGCCGAGATCGAACCCATTTCCAGCCGGTACGCGGACAAGCTCGGGATCGAGCGCGACGACACCTGGTTCCTGCTCAAGCTCCAGGAGGAGATCGGCGAGCTGACCCAGGCGTTCCTCATGCGCTCCGGCCGGGCCAGGACCAAGGGGCGCACGGCGGACGAGCTGGACGCGGGGTTCCGGGAGGAGCTGGCCGACGTGCTGTGCCACGTGGTCCTCCTGGCCCACCATCACGGGGTGGACCTGGAGGCGGAGGTGGCGCGCAAGTGGCTGGCCTGGAAGCGCTGATGCGTGCGCCGTTACGGCGGCCGGGCCCGTGCGGGTCAGCGGGCGTCACCCTGGAGGCCCTTCGCCACGTGCGGCGGGTGGTGCCGCCCGTGCTCTGCCGTACAGGATGAAAGAGCCCCGCCACGTGCGGCGGGAAAAGGGGCGGCCCGCCCGGGAGGAAACGGGCGGGCCGGAGGGAAGAAGGGTCAGTTGACGGCGGTGATCCGGTTGGTGGCCGGCGGGGCGATGGGGTTGTCCTTGCCGAGCTGCTCGACGAAGGCGTCGATGTCCAGCGGCCCGCTCCACAGGTCGGTGCCGTCCTTGAAGCCCGCGAAGGCGTCGCCGCCGCCCACGAGGAAGTTGTTCGCGGCGACCCGGATCGACTGCGTGTCCGTCACCGGCACCCCGTCGATCTTCATGTCCGACACCTTGGAGCCCCAGGCGGCGCTCCGGCTGTAGGTGTAGGTGAAGTTCGCCGACGGCTGCAGGATCTTGGCGAACGGCTGGTTGTTGGGACCGCCGGTGAACTGCTGCTCGAGCACGGTCTTGAGCTGGGCGCCGGTGAGCGTGACGACCTGCATGAGGTTGTTGAACGGCTGCACGGTGAACGCCTCGCCGTACGTGACGACACCGTCGCCCTCGTTCGCCGGGGACGTCGCGTACGTCAGGGACGCCCGCACCCCGCCCGGGTTCATCAGGGCGATCTGGGCGTTGCCGCCGGTCTTCGTCCCGGCCAGCTGGCCGTCGGCGATGAGGTCACCGAGCGCGGACTCGCCGGACGGCGCGGCCGTGTTCGTGATGTCGGCGGTGATCTTGCCGACGGGCTTGTTGGCGACGGGGGCGACGCGGTCCTTCCACGTCTGCACGAACGTCGAAATTTCGGGATCCGGGGTGACTGTCCGGGTCACGACGTGGTTGTCCGCGACGACCGAGGCGCGGTCGATGTCCCGCGTCTTGACGTTCACGTTCAGGTCCACCTGCGTGATGACCCGCCCGAACGACCCGCCCTGCGAGTAGACGCGGTCGTTGCCCGCCGGGTCCTTGACCTTGCACAGGTACGCCTGGTGGGAGTGCCCGCTGAGCACGACGTCGATCTCCGGGTCCACCTGCGTGGCGATGCGGTTGCCCGCACCCGGGACGGCGCTGCAGGCGTCGGGCGACTGGCCCGCGTTCACCTGGTCGCCCTCGTGCACCAGTACGACCTGCGCCTTCACCCCGACGAGCTTGAGCAGCTTCGAGGCGACGTTCGCGGCCTTCACCTCGTCCACGAACTTGAGGTCCTTGATCCCCTCGGCCGTGACGATGTTCGGCGTGGTCTGCGTGACGAGGCCGATGAAGCCGATCGGCACGCCGTTCATCCACTTGATGCTGACCGGCGGCAGCGCGGGCACGCCCCAGTCCGACAGGACCTGCTTGACCTGCGCCGAGTCCGAGCCACCGAGGGCGGCGAGCGCGTCGGTCTTCTCGTTGCGGTTCTTGAACAGGACGTTCGCGCCCACGTAGTCGAACTTCGCGCCCTCCCACGGGCCGGCGGGCGAGCAGCCGTCCACCGGGTGGCAGCCGCCCTTCATGATGCGCCGCAGCTCGGTGTAGCCCTCGTCGAACTCGTGGTTGCCCACCGCGGCCACCTTGAGCCCCAGCTTGCCCATGAACTCGACCGACGGCTCGTCGTGGTAGGCCGCCGAGATCAGCGGCGTCGCCCCGATGAGGTCGCCCTGGGCCACGGCGATGGTGTTCTTGTCGGCCAGGGCCTTCATGTGGGTGGCGACGTACGCGGCGCCACCGGCGTCCACGGTCTGGCCGTTCTCGTCCACCATGCGGCCGGAGGATCCGGTGGGGGGTTCGAGGTTGCCGTGGAAGTCGTTGAGCGCAAGCAGCCGTACGGGCACCGTACGAGGGGCTCTGCTCGCGTCCGCCGGGAGCGTGGCGAGCATGACCGCACCCGAGGCGACGGCTCCGGCCAGCGCCAGCCGGAGGAAGGAACGAGACGTCATGGCCCAAGACGTTACGTTGGGAACCTATGCAGCCAATGGCGCAAAGGTAACGATTTGCCAGGCTGTCACATGGCGGTATTTGCCAGTCATACGCCTAGAGTTCGTTCTGTGAGCGAACGAGGGATTGGCGCCACGTGATCGCTCACGGCGAAGGAGGGCCTGTGGGCGGGCATGTGAAGGTCAGGGAACGGCTCGATGACACCGAGGTCGCCTCGGTGCTCGGCCTGGTGGAGGCGGCGACGGAGGCCGACGGCGTCCGGCCGCTCAACGAGCACGTGATGCTGCATCTCCGCTACGGGGGCGACCCGCAGGCCCGGTCCCTGCTCCTGGAGGCGGACGGCACGCTCGTGGGCTACGCCCACATCGACCCGACGGACGAGGTCGAGGGCCCGAGCGCCGAGCTCGTCATCCACCCCGCCCACCGCCGTCAGGGCCACGGCGCGCGCCTGCTGAGCGCGGTCGCGGAGCTGGCGGACGGGCGGCCTCGCCTGTGGGCGCACGGCGACCACGCGGGCGCCGGGGCGCTGGCGGCCGCGTTCGGCTTCGAGCGGGTGCGCTCGCTCTGGCAGATGCGCCGCTCCCTCTTCGCCCCTCTTGAGGCTTCCACCCTGCCCGACGGGGTCGTGCTGCGCACGTTCGTACCGGGTCAGGACGAGGAGGCCTGGCTCAAGGTCAACGCCGCCGCCTTCGCCCACCACCCCGAGCAGGGCGCCTGGACGATGGACGACCTGCTCCGCCGCGAGCAGGAGCCCTGGTTCGACCCGGAGGGGTTCTTCCTGGCCTTCCGCGGCGACCGGCTGGCCGGCTTCCACTGGACGAAGATCCACGGCTCCTCCTCCCACGGCCACGAGCCCCTGGGAGAGGTGTACGTCGTGGGCGTCGACCCCTCGCAGCAGGGCACCGGCCTGGGCAGGACGCTGACCCTGGCCGGGCTGTGCCACCTGCGCTCGCGTGGCCTCGCCCAGGCGATGCTGTACGTGGACGAGGCCAACACGGCGGCGATCAGGTTGTACGAGTCCCTCGGCTTCAACCGCTGGGACGTGGACGTGATGTACGCGCCCGCCGAGGAGGCGGCTACTCCACGATCGAGTGAAGGATGAAGTAGGAGACGGCGGCCACCAGGGCGGCGGCCGGGATGGTCAGGATCCAGGCGGTCACGATGTTCCCGGCGATCCCCCATCGCACGGCGCTGAGCCGCTTGGTGGCCCCCACGCCCATGATCGCCGTGGTGATCGTGTGCGTGGTGGAGATCGGCGCCCCGAACCCGATGGCCGCCCCGTACAGGACCGTCGCCGCCGCCGACTCCGCGGCGAAGCCCTGGGGCGGGTCGAGCGCGATGATGCGCCGGCCCAGCGTACGCATGATGCGCCAGCCGCCCGCGTACGTCCCCAGCGAGATCGCCCCGGCGGCGGCCAGGATGACCCACTGCGGGATGGGATCGGACGGATTGGCGAACCCGCCGACGGTGAGCGCCAGGAAGATGACACCCATGGTCTTCTGCGCGTCCTGCAGCCCGTGCCCGAGCGCCATGGCGGCGGCCGAGACGGTCTGCGCGTAGCGGAAGCCGCGGTTGGTCTTGCCCGGCTGGCTGTTGCGGAAGATCCAGTAAATTGCGATCATGATCAGGGCCGCCAGCGTGAACCCGATCAGCGGCGACAGCACCATCGGGATGACGACCTTCTCGACCACGCCGTCCCAGTGCACCACGCTGGCCGAGGCCAGGGCGGAGCCCACCAGTCCGCCGATGAGCGCGTGACTGGAGGAGGAGGGCAGGCCGAAGTACCACGTGATCAGGTTCCAGGAGATCGCACCGATGAGCGCCGCGGCCACGACGACCAGCCCGTGGGGGCCGTCCGGAGCGTCGATGATCCCCTTGCCGACCGTCTGCGCGACCTGGGTGCCCAGGTGGGCGCCGATGAAGTTCATGGCCGCGGCCATGAACAACGCGGCCCTGGGGGTCAGGGCCCGGGTCGAGACGGAGGTTGCGATGGCGTTCGCCGCGTCATGGAACCCGTTGGTGTAGTCGAATACCAAAGAGATGACGACCACGCCGATGACGAGGGCGAGCGTGAGGTCCACTACTGGGCCTAGCTTTCCTTGACCGCGATCGACTCGACGGTGTTGGCCACGTGCTCGAAGGCGTCGGCCGCCTCTTCGAGGGCGTCGACGACCTCCTTCATCTTCATGACGGTGAGCGCGTCGTACTCACCGCTGAACAGCTTGGCCAGCAGCCTCCGGTAGACCTGGTCGCCCTGGTTCTCGAGGCGGTTGACCTCGATCCAGTACTCGTTGAGGTTCTTCATGGACCGCAGCCGCGGCATCGCCTCGGCCGTCAGCTCGGCGGCCCGCTCCAGCACCTCGACCTGCCTGACCACGTCTTTCGGCAGGTGGTCGAGCTGGTACAGGACGATCAGGTCGGAGGCCGCCTCCATGGCGTCCATCACGTCGTCGAGGTTGGACGCGAGTCGGTAGATGTCCTCACGGTCGAACGGAGTGATAAAGCTCTCATTGAGCCGGTTCATGATCGCATGGGTGCGTTCGTCCCCGGCATGCTCGCATGCACGCATCTTCTCGGCCAGGGCCTCCCTGTCCGATCCGTCACTGATGATCTCTACCAGCAGACGGGATGCGGTGACCAGGTTGTTCGCGGAGTCTGCGAACAGGTCGTAGTAGCTGTCCTCACGTGGCGTGAGACGCAGGCGCACGTCGTTCTCCAGATGTGCGGGGATGGTCCGTGGAAAGGGTACGGGCTACCAGGCGAAATGCGAACTTCATGTCCCCTTCTCCTACTGGTTACCCTGCGTATGTTGTGCGACACCCGGGACAGAGGGTACTTTGGTGTCTTTTTTGTCACGTTACCGGGGGACCGATATCAAACCTTGGTCCGATGGAAGTCCCGGAACGACCTCGACGGCGTCGGCCCCCGCTGCCCCTGATACCGCGACCCATACTTCGCGGACCCGTACGGGTGCTCAGCGGGCGAACTGAGCCGGAACACGCACAACTGCCCGATCTTCATCCCCGGCCACAACTTGATCGGCAACGTGGCCACGTTCGACAGCTCCAACGTCACATGCCCGCTGAACCCCGGATCGATGAACCCCGCGGTCGAATGCGTCAGCAACCCGAGCCGCCCCAGCGAACTCTTCCCCTCCAGCCTCGACGCCAGATCATCCGGCAACGTCACCACCTCATAGGTGGAGGCCAGCACGAACTCCCCCGGATGCAGGATGAACGGCTCATCCCCATCGGGCTCGACCATCCGCGTCAGATCCGGCTGCTCGACCGAGGGGTCGATGTGCGGGTACCGGTGGTTCTCGAAAACCCGAAAGAATCGGTCAAGCCGTACGTCGATGCTGGAGGGCTGGATCATGTCCCGGTCGAACGGCTCCAGCCCGAGCCGGCCGACTTCGATCTCGGCAAGGATGTCACGGTCAGATAGCAGCACGGTGAGCAACCTACCGTCCGATCGGAAACTCTGTGGGGTTGGGATTGCTGTTGTGCGCCAAGTTTCCGCTACAGTGGGGGACGCGGCTTCGGGTCGCATGCGGGTGTAGTTCAATGGCAGAACATCAGCTTCCCAAGCTGACAGCGCGGGTTCGATTCCCGTCACCCGCTCTCACTATGAAAAGCCAGGTCAGGGATGGTTGTCCGATCTGGCTTTGATCGTTTCTACAGGTGTTTCCGATCTTCCGTGCCCGTTACGTGCCCGATCCGTTGGGATCTTGACCCTTCAGGGACGCTTGCGGCAAGCTCGCCGAAGAGTCCCCGAGGGAGCGTCTGGCGTTGTCGATGAGCTCCTTGTACGTGATGACCTCAACCCGGTTCACGTGCGTGTTGAACGTCCGAAGCGCTTCATTGATCTCCCGTTCCGGCACGCTCGGTTGGACGGCTGGATGGCCGATCAGAACGACAGCGCTTGCTCGGCGTGTCTCGATGCCGAAGTCTTCGAAGATCTGCTGACGGTTCTCATCTAGTCCGACAAGGTAGTTGACAGCTTGGCCGACCGCATCATGCACCTCAGCAGTAGGCACCCAGGCTCCGCGATGTCGCTTCACCAGAGAACCCTTCATGCTCATGGCCCGCTTCAACTCGACGATGTGAAGACTTCCATCGCCGCGGATCAGAGGAATATCTACCTCGTCACCCGACACCAACCTGCGCTGAGCGGCTTCCCCGACGAAACGCCCACCGAAGATCCAGTGCTGCCCCTCCAGCGCCAGTTGTAGGTCCAGCTCCGTGGCGGTCCTGTCCTCCACCACTTTGCGCAGGCTTGCCAGACGAGCTGAGCGCTGCTGAAGCTGGGATGCCCGGAGGATCATCTGACCATCTGAATCAGCGGCTAGGAGAGCCCATGCCTCTGGTGACGCAGCAATCCGCTGAGCGGCTTCCTCTGGGTCTTCGATATCAACCCGCTCCTGGAGCACACGCTCCAGCCACACCATCGTCTCCCTCCGGCCGCGGAAGAGCGAGTATCGCCCTGGCCGACCTTCCGGTGCTACGAGATACCGAGCGTCATGGCTGAGCGAGTTGATAAAGGCCAGCAGATCATCCACATCTGCACCGGGATGTTGGTCCAGGAACTCGCGCCCCGCCTCGGCGACGTACTTGAATTTGATCTCAAGCATGTTCGCCACAAACTTCCGCAATCTTTGATTGCGTATGCTGTCTTGAAAAAGTCGGTATCTCTCGTTGAACTCCGGTTGCAGGATACGTTCCTCGGCGTAATCCAGAGAGTCCTGCAGCAGCCGCACAACCTCCCACTCGCCGACCGAGGCTGCGTGTCCGCGCGCCTGTGTCAAGAGTTGCACGAGCGCCTTCCCGCCCCTGCGGTGGCCGCCGCGTCCAGTTCGCATGTGCTGGAGCACGGAGGTGACCGCTCGCTTCACCTCGTCGCTGGCCGCCTGCTTGTGAACGTACTCAAGTTGTAGGTCCAATGAGAAGTCTGATCTGACGCCCATGGGCTGAAGTGTGACCGGCAGGTGTGACAGTTTCTTGCGAGGGTTCCAGGCAGGTTGCCTACGCCGTTCAGGCACGCTAGAGGTCGTCCCACCGATTACGGAAACCCATGTCCCGGAAGCTCGCGAGGAACAGGCCTAGCTCGGGGAGGTTCTCGAACTCCTCCCGGGCAAGGAGTCGGCCGCCATGTGGCGGATGGACTCATCCGGCGCCGGCGACACCCCCGCCTCGACGCAGGCTTGCCTCCGGCGGAGGCACTCCAGCACCGGGATGATCACCGCGTCCGCGAGGTTCGTAGGTGGCCGAGGTGGGAGCCTGATCATCCCGCCCGCTATCGTCCCGGGACAAGCCGAGCAGCCCAGGGCCACGGGGCCAAGGTCGTTCGTCCAGCGGGGCGCTCCACCTTGTCCCCATGGCCCTGGCTCGCTTCCCCTTCGGGCGGGACGATGGCAGACGGGATGACCAGGCAGCGCAGGCGCGCGCAGTGCGGCGACAAGACTGTAGGTCACGGGCTGGTTCCCCTGCCATTGGCGACGGCTATAGGGGTGGTTCTGGCACGACTCCCCAGTAAAAGGTGGAATCTGCCAACAATTGCCGGGTCAGTGTTATCCCGGTGAGGCGCTCGGCGAGCAAGAAGGCCGGCCCTTCGTAGAGATAGGGTAACCCGGGGTAGAGCCTGTCGATCTCCGCCATAGTGTCTACGAGTTCGTCCGGTGTCTCCATCATGTATCCCTCTTGCGCCCAGAAGCCGAATCTGATCTTGCCGTCCTCGAACCAGTAGAAGTAGTCCAAGCCCTTGATGCTGAGCGCGAACTGGGAGACGAGTCGGGTGCCCTTGGACAGCGAAGGGAGCACGTCTTCTTCGCGGGTGCCAAGCGAGCCAGATTCGACGATGAACGACCATTCTCCGATGGAGGCGATGCCGATCGGGTCGCCGGGGAATGGGAACTTGTCGGGGTTACCGGGGAATGGGCCGGGCGTGAAGTCCTCCCATCGGCCGCCGAGGCGAGTGATTACCTGATCAGGTGCATCACGGACGTAGATGAAGCTGTAGCCATACTCGGTGTACTCTCCGCAGAGCCAGGAGACGTCAAGGGGATGCGTAGTCATGGCGCCATGCTGCCAGCCTCCACCGACAGTCGCAGACGCCCAGTAGTTCGAGGCTGCAGTTGCTCGCTTGGGACCCTCAGGCATTCGCCGGCCGCCGTTGCAGGAGCTTCTGGTGATCGTCGTGCCATTAACCCCGATGACGAGGGGTCAACCACGGTCACTCAGGACCGGGCTGGGACCGCCGCTGACCAGCCACCCAGGGTCCAGAGCCCGTAATAGCTGCAATTCCCAAGCTGACAGCGCGGGTTCGATTCCCGTCACCCGCTCTCATCGTGAAGGCCCGGGTAGACCGACGAAGTCGGTATCTGAGCCTTGATCTTTGTTGGGGCCAGATGCAACCGGGCCAGGCGGACCGTCCACGTCCCCATCATCATCGTGGCGTATCGGATGAGCCCTACCGCTCCGGACAACGCCAATCTCGACCATTCTGAGTGGATCAACGTCCTGAACTCGGCCGGCGCCGCCTTCCCGGCCTTGTCCTCCGACAAGCACAGCTTGTGACGAAACTCCGCGCAACTCCCTTGCACATAGGAGCGTCAGGCGCATGGGGTGCGCGCGTCGCGCGAACAAGACCAGGTCGCGGGAGAACGGTGGCGCCTCGTGGCGCACCTCCCAGGCGGTTCATCACGTACGTCCTCGGCTGACGGGTGTGAGGTGCGAAAACCGCCGCTATTCGTTCTTCCTCTGCAAAGCCTGGCCTGAAAGCTTCACCAAAGCCGGAAGTGTTACGGCTGGTCGCCATTGGAGAGCTACGCTCCCCCTTTGCCGGGCTCCTATACGAAGGCCGGTGGACCGAGCTAGTAGCGATCAGGGAAGGGAGGCATCATGGCACAGCCGCCCTACCACGCCGGGCCCGGTGCGTGGCAGCCGCAGGGCCAACCGCGCCATGCCAGAAGCGGGCCGCAGGGCGTATACGGGAATACGCGGCAGCCGCAACCGCCCTACCCGTTTGGTCCGCCGTATGCGCCTGGAGGGCCACCGCCCCCGCGGCGGCGCAGGAAGTCGGGGTGTACGGCGGTGCTGTTGGGCGTCTCAGGGCTGCTGCTAGCCGCCTTGGTGATCGCCGTCGGCTTCGTGGCGGTGTCCAAGCTGCGGGGCGATGTCCGTCCGATCGCACGAGGAGACCGCACCGCCTCGCCGGAGCCCGGGCGGGACATCGCCGAGGGCGGCGCCAAACTGAAGACGGTCGAGCGTGACGGCTACGACGAGCTGAAAGGGGAGGAGGCGGAGGGGATCGCCGATCCTGGGCCGCTGGTGGCGAAACCCGGCCGCTCGCCGCGCCGGTACGCCGGCTCACCGGTCATCTCAGCCTGCACTCTGCTGACGTTCGCCGATCTGAACCAGCTCGGGCTGCTTCTGCACCCCAATCCCCTGATCGGATCGTACCGGCGCTCCTACTTCGACGGGCAGGGCAATGGTCCGATCGAGAAGGGCGGGCTGTTCGTCCCGACCGACGCGCCGAACAGCTGCAAGTACGTGCTGTGGCCGAAGTCCCCGGTGGAGATCGCGGTTTTTCAGGAGAGCTACACCAGTTCCCGCGCCATGGACTACTCCTTCGATCGCTACAGCACGAGGCCGGCGATCGGCGACGTGACGGTGCGGGAGCGCAAGCGCAGCTCGAGCCGAGTGAACGAGACCATCGACTACCTGCACTACGTTCTACGGCTGAAGAACACGGTCGTTCAAGTGGAGTTGTCGCTACAGCGCGGACCCCAGCAGGAGAAGCTCAGGCGGGCGCTGCTGAAGACGATCGCCGGCAACCTGGTGGAGCGCTCGGCGGATCCGGCGGGTATCCCTTCCATCGCCTATGACAGCCCTCTGATCACCGCGAAGCCGGCGCCTGCGTGCGCCCTCATCGAGGCCAAGGACTTCCAGACGCTGTTCCGCCGGCCGGCCGCGCCGTTCGTCGGGGAGGAGTTCGGCAGCGCGGCCGGCAGGACGAACTTCAGCATCGGCACGGGCATCCCCGACCAGAACGAGTACGCCTACGTCTACACACGGTGCGAGCGGAGCACGGGGCACAACTACCTCACCGACCGATACAAACTGCAGGTAGAGGTCATCAGCTACATGGCCGATGCCGCGCCCGCGCACTCTATCGAGTTCACCAGGCCGCTCGACGGCGGGCAGCCGCTGACCCGTCCTGCGGGCGAGGAGTCGTACTGCGTGACCCGGCCCTATGCCCGATCGGCCGGCGCGCTGGTGTTCCGGAAGGGGCGATTCCTGGTGACGCTGTGGATGACTCAGCCCGATGATGTTCAGCGCTTCGATCCGCGCGAGCGCTGCGGGCGCATCGCCTCCGTGGCGCAGCGGGTGGCCGGCAGGCTGTTGTAAGGCCCCTGCCCTGGAAAGCACGCCGACCGCATGCGGCGGCTCGTCGCAACCGCTGAGGCGGACGTTTCCGAGTTCGACGAATGACTCGCCTGTTGCTGAACGGCGAACGCCAAGCCCGCCAGCCGTACGGGCGCGCTCGATCCGACGTGCGACTTTTACGCACGCAGTAGGCCGAGCGGCGGCATGAGCGTGTGCGTCGGCAGTGCTCCAGCATGGTGAGATGGCGGTTGTGGCGATCAGCGAAGTCGACGGCTGGCCGGTGGGTGAGCGGACGGTCGCCTCGGTGGCGCGCGTTCCGATCGTGGGCCCTTGGCCGTGCCCGTTGCGTGCCCGTCAGGTTGGTGCATAGCGGGGAGTCACGGAGACTCATGGTCGCTCGGCTGGCATTTGCCCAGGCCGGCGTTTCCCCAGTTCATACCGTGTGATCTTGAAAGGCTTCCCAAGCTGACAGTGCGGGTTCGATTCCCATCACCCGCTCCATACCAGAAAGCCCAGGCCAATCGGCATTTCAGGATCCGAGATTTGAACTTATCGATCTTCTCGTGCCATTAGGCGTGCCGTTAGGGCCGATGATCTCTCAGCGGGTACCAGCACGCCAGGCGGGTCGTCCTCGCCGTCACCGCGTGCCAATTCGTTCCCGATCAGGTGCTTGTCGATCACTTGTGTGATCACCTGGGTCCGCCCCGAGCACCGCATGCTGATAGATCATCGCGGCGCGCACGTTGTCATGGCCCATCCGAACCATCAGGTCCTTGAGGCCCCGCACTCGACTCCGCCGCGATCGTGTTCGCCGTGTGGTGAAGGTCGTGCAAATGGAGCCCCGGCACCCCGATGGTCCGTACGGCATGCGTCCAACCACTCACTTGTTGAACCCACTCCGCCGCATCGGGCCGCCCTTGGCCCCCGCGAAGACGAGCGCGTCATCCTCCGGCTTCACGTAGATCCTCATGTACTCGCGCAACTCCAGCAGAATGGGCCTCCGGGATACCGATCACGCGCTTGCCGGCCTTGAACTTGGGCGGCCCGAGAATCCTCTCCCGATCCCCGGCGCCTCGACCAGGACCAGATGTTGGTCCTGGAGTTCACCGGGAGCGAGGATGACGCCTCAGAGGAGCGGAACGTCCTGTGGCGGCTTACGGGATATCTGATCATCGGCCTGATCGGGCCGCCCGTCGCCATCGACGACACGGCGTGGAACAACGGCCACAACCTCCACCTGTGACAATGTCCTGCCATAGCGGAACGCCCCGGCGTTCGGTGCGCTCCACGGCCTCACTGATGACGCCACCTTCGGGCTATTCCACCAGCGCGCCGAATACGTAGGTTCCGGGAGCGTCCGGGTCGTCGCCGGCCCAGAACTCTGTCCAGTGGGTGCGGAACTCGTCGCGGGTGAGATGACCGTCACCGTCCAGGTCGAGGCGCGGGAAGATCTCATCGGTCGCTGAGGGCGCCCCGTTCCACGTCTCGATGAGCGCGCCGTATTCCGAACAGGAGATGAGGCCGTCGCCATTGAGGTCGATGGCCTCGAACATCGCGTCGGCAGTGCCGGAGACCGCGTCGGCCATGTCACCAAGTCCATCCACGACGCGAAGCACCTCGTCGAGGGAAACGGCGTCGTCTCCACGGGGGCCAGAGGCGGCTCGGAGCACCGGCCACCAACCGGTCATGATGGAGGCCAGTCGCTCTGGGTCGACGGACCCTCCGACGGCCGTCCAACGGTGGGCGAGCGCCTGGAAGTCGGCCTGGGTCAGTCGGCCGTCGCCGTCCACATCCATCGCCCGGAAGACTCTGCCGACCTTTCTACGCTGGAACTCACTGGCCACATCCGCCTCCACTCTTCGGGAGACTCAATGTTTTCGAGAGATCACTAATCGTGACCATAGTCATTTGAGTGATGAACGCATTACTTAGCGTAGAGGCCCTGGTTCGTGACGTAGGAAATCGTCATCCGAAGGACAGGGTCAACGAGGACCAGGGAATCGTCCCGGCCGCCCCGAGAGCACGTGCGGTCGATCACGCCACAGCCACCTTGCGGCCGTGGGACCAGCGCCAAATGGTGGCGACAGTTTCTAGTGGGAGGGGAACAGACCGGTCCTGGTCAGGGACTGTTCTCGCGCGGTGTATCACCGTGGCACTACACACCGTGCCCATCGAACTCGCTGACCGAGTGCCGTACCGTCACGCACCAGAGCGCAGCTGCTCCACAGCCGACTCCACCGTCTCGCGGAACCTGAACGCCCGGTCCAGCCTTATCTGTCGGCAGTGTGCCAGCAGGTCAACAGGAGCTGCCGCGACAACCAGCGCTCCGCCACCTGTCATCACTCGCTTCGCGCTCGAAAGAACCGCTCCGATGGTCCAGCTGTCCCAGGCGTCAACGCCGGCAAGGTCGAGGACCAGATAGGGCGGATCCGGCATGGGCAGCGCCGTCATCGCATCCCGAAGACGAGCCCCTAAGCGAGCATCGTGGCAGAACTCACCGCTCACGTGCAGGACCGCATACCAATCGTGCAGCGCTCCATGTATTTCCAGAGCAGTGCCAGGTTGCTCGCTCATGCTGCAACCCCCGTCTCTGCCGATTGCCCTCCATTCTGCCTCCGGCTCGGGCTCCAGCTCCAACTCCGGGTCCGGCTCCGGGGTGATCGCCGTACTGCGGCAGGATCGTAGATGGCTGAGGTGAAAGCCTGATCATCCCGCCTGTCACCACCCTGGGAGAAGGCGAGCAGGACGGGAGCCAATGTCGTTCCTCATGCGTCGCGCGAGGAGTGCCAGGTGGCGGGCTGATCGTCGTGCCAGCGCGCAGTTAGGGCGAGCCTCCGTGAGTGGTGGATTGGGCTGAGGTCGGCTCAGATCAATAAGCGGCCGAAGCCGATGTCCTGCTTGGGCGTGGTGCCCTTGGTCGGGGCTGATGAACGTGGGCCTCGTCGTGTTCACACCGTCTGACGAGCCTGGCAGTACGGCTACTGCCGACTCGGTCGGGATCGCAAGTGCGAGGTCCGCGCGGCCGTCCTTGTTGAAGTCCGACAACTGCAGCGAGACGCCGAACGATTGAACGTGCTGCGCATCGAGCACGTCGCCCGGTTCGATTATCTGGGCTCCTTCACCCGGCAGGCGGTTCTTTCCTCCGTACAGCAGGAAGGTGGCGCCTTTGCCGGCGAACTTGGCGGGTGCGCTGACGGGAGTTTCCCCCTGAGCGTGGACACCGATCTCAGGCGGCAGTCTTCAGGCTATCTGTCGTCTTCTCGTAGTCGATTGGGCTCAGCTGGCTGAGGCGGGAGTGCCGCCTGATCGTGTTGTATCGAGTGATCCATCGGAATACCGCCAGGCGGGCGGTCTAAGCGTCGGGCCATCGGTGCGCGCCCTGAAGCGTCTCGCGTTTGAGGGTCGCGTTAAACGACTCGGCCAGAGCGTTGTCGGCGCTGGTCCCGACCGCTCCGCGTGAGCGGGTGACCCCCAGTCTTCGACACGCTCGCGCGAACTCCCGAGAGCAATACTGCCCGCCGTTGTCGCTGTGAAAGATCGCGCCGTCGAGGCGGTCACCCCGGGTGTTCGCAGCGGCTTGCAACGCGTCGACGACGAGTTCGGTGCGCATGTGATCGGCGATCGACCAGCCCACCAGACGCCGCGAGTACAGATCCACGACCGTGGCCACGTAGAGAAACGCGCCGCCACCGACGGGCAGGTACGTGATATCGCCGACGTAGCGGCTGCTCGGCTCCTCGGCGGTGAAGTCGCGCTGCAGCAGATCCGGGACCGGCCGGGCATCCGGCTCAGGGACCGTGGTGCGGATCTTCTTGCGCAGATGCAGCCCGACGATGCCGTGCTCGCGCATCACCCGCTCCACCCGCTTGTGGTTGACCTTGATGCCAGCCGCGCGCAACTCGGCTGTCATCCGGGGCGAGCCATAGGTACCGTCATGCTCGGCGTGGATCCGCCGCATCCGCCCGGCCAGCTCCTCATCGGCCATACCGCGGGCCAGCCGCGCACCGGCGCCCTTCAGCCACCGGTAGAAGCCTGAGCGTGACACCTGCAGCACTCGGCACAACCGCTTCACCCCCAAGAGCGCCTTGTGGTCCTCAACAAACTGGAAGCGGCTCACCAGTTCGTCTCGCCCGCGAAAAGCTTGGCAGCTTTGCGCAGGATGTCCCGCTCCAGCTCCAGCTCCAGGATCCGAGCCTTGAGCTGCTTGTTCTCCTCTTCCAGCACGTCGTCCGACGCTTCGCGCTCAGACCATGCCGTCTTCCCAGCCGGCTCTCCCTCGCCCCGAGCTTGCGCGGCACGCACCCACACGCGCAGCGTCTCGCGACTGACCCCCAGATCCCTCGCGATCGACGTGATTGTCCGGTCCGGCCTCGACAACACCAACGCCACCGCGTCGGCCTTGAACTCAGGCGGGTAGTTCTTCATCACCATCAAGGACATCTCTTCCCCTGGACCTCAAGATCCAGTCTCCAAGGTGTCCACGTCCAAGGGGGAACGCCCGACCGCTACATCCGCGTATCCGTCGTGGTTGATGTCGTCGACAGCGAGATAGCCGCCGAACCCGTCGCCGTCCACGGAACCTGCGAGCAGGCCGCGAGAGTCCTGGGAAATCAGTACGCCCTTGGGGGTCAGTCCCTTGGGTGAGCCGCGGTGAACGTAGATCTGGCCTCCGGGGTCGGCTGCGTCGGCATAGCTGTTGCCCGCGATCACGTCGCCAAAGCCGTCGCCGTTGACATCGCCGACGCCCAAGGCCTGAACGCCCCACGTATCGAAGGTGCGACCGGCCACCACCTTCAGCCCGCTGGAGGAGCCGCGGTAGACCGCCCCCTTACCCTCATCAGCTGGATCGTCGTCAGAAAAGGCGGCCACGAGATCGTCGATCCCGTCGCCCGTGACGTCGCCTGCGGCCAGCGCATTGATCTCGCTGGACTTCTTGACTATTCGAGGCCATGGCGGATGCTGCCGTATCCGGCTGCTCCCATAGACCACCCCAACCGACTGTTCCGTCACCAGTCCCAGATCCTGGTAGCCGTCCCCGTTGAAGTCGCCTGCGGTCAACAACTCCCCGAACGTCGCGTCTTCGGGCTCGAGCAGAACCGCCGAGCGGCTGGACAGCCCCCTCCTTGCTGCCGAAGAAAATCGTCACAGCGGCAGGCGAGAGATTGGATTCGGGAGTCGCGCCGATGGCGAGATCGGCGTATCCGTCGCGATCGAAATCGCCGCTGGCGGACGACACGCCGAAACTGCTGCCATTGGTCGAAGCCCCCCCGGCTGGCCCGCCTGTTCAGGCTGGAGAAGCTTCTGACGACGCGTGGTGAGTCCGTCGGCTCCGCCGTACGAGACGATGACGTATCCGGAAACCGTGGAAGGTTTGCCCTCCCACCATGGTCCAGGAGCACCGATGGCGAGGTCGGCGTAGCCGTCGCCGTTGCAATCGCGGGCCTTCACCGTGTCGCAGCCCACTTGGCATTTTCCGCGGGTTCCCGGCAGCTTCAGCGGTGCCTTCGTCGGAGTCGGTGAGCGGGCCGCAGAGGGAATCTCGGCAGGTTCAGGCGCATGAACGGGGGCGGATGTGATCGGGAGCCGAGCCGCCGGAGCCTCGGCGGAACATGCGGTCAGACCTACCGCGATGGTCATGGTCGCAAACCCTCGCGTGATGGTCGTCCGCATGACCGGCAGGATAAAAGGCCGCTGTGAGATGAGTACGACGAAGGTGACGATCGAATCTGGGCGCGCTTTCATGTCGCCACGTCGCTCCAGGTCACCGTTGCCGGCAGGGTGAAAGGTATGCCGACCGATATTTGCCGGTGCGGCTCAAGGGGGCCGCTGCGCGGCCTCGCGGTCCTGCGCTTGTCAGGGGTGGCCGCAATTGTGTCTGTGCCTGTGCTTGGGGCGATCGATCGGCGGCAAGTTTCGGGACGGCAGGGCAGATGTACTAATGGCGTTCGGGAGGCAGTTCACCGACTCGCGCCACCGTGTGGGTTCCATTGCCCGTGCATCGCCAGACAGCGATTTTGTGTTCCAGTTCGGCGCGCAGGCCTAGATCATGAGCGGAGCAGACGGGCCAGACTTTCCAGAGCAGCTCCATGATCACTTCCTGAGTGGCGTCCGCGACGCTCGCGAGCGCCTCCTGAGCATCGCGTCCCTCGGCGGACCTGATGCCGTTGCCCTGGTAACCATCCCGGAACTCCACCCAGGCATGACCGCTGTCGTCCCAGTCAGGGATGACCAATCGGAGGGTTCCAGTGATTCCCCTGCTGCGGACGTCGCGCTCGACGAGCTTCAGTGCCTGTTCCAACGCCACCCACAGACTTGGTTCGAGGGCGAAGGTGGGCTCGAACCGGACGTCACGGAGAAGCCTCTTGCCCAGGCGGGCCACGTCGGCCGTTGTCAGATGAGCGGTTGGGCGTTCGAGGAGTTCCCGCGTGGCAGGGGTGCTTATGTCGGCTTCCTCCAGCAAGCAGGCCAGCGCGATGACGGGTTCGACGTCAAGGGCGCCGTCGCGCAACGCCACGTAGATGCGGCCCGTCAACTCGTCGATGACCTGCCGGGCTTCCTCATGGGAGTGCACGCTGCAGTGTTGCCGATCGGCTGAAGCCAGGCAACCGAAATCGTGGCGTGCGACTCGGTCAAGATGGCGGCTGGGCTGTGCCCCTTCCTGCAGCGATCGGGGAGTCACGTGGCTGGAGAGGCGAAGGTGCTCTGTGAGAGCGTGCCTGCCTGCGAACGTTCCGCCGTGTCGCTGAAACTGGATGCGATGCCCCTTGCCCTCTTCTGGAACGAGACGCGCTGGCGCGCGAATCGCTCACTGCTCTGTTTGTCGCGGGCCCGGATAAGGCGCCCATCGGTCGAGGTGTCGAAATCCTTGACGGGCTCGGCCTGATTCGGTGACCTTGCCGCGGTCATGGCGGTGCGTCCCGGCCCTGAGCGCTCGACAGGCAGGACAGGAGATTGTCGTACGGGATGGCTACGGTTCGGGGTGTGACGTATCCCGAGGTCATCCCGATTTCATACGAGCCCGACTATCACACCGACCGCATCGGCCGATGGCGAGATGGTCAGTTCCTTGGCGGGGTTGTGCCTGCCTTCCGGGAAGGCTACTCAAGAACAGAGGATTGGTTATCCCATAAGCGGTGGTATGCCGTTCTTCACCGCTTCAGCCCTGAAGGTCACTACCTTGACTCTCGTGTCGAATGTACCGGAGCCGATGACAGGCATAGGGAGTCGGTAGACGCCGCAGATCGGCGGCTGGACGAATGGCTCACTGAGCTGCCCGACCTCGAGTTCGGCGACATCGCCATTCGTCCGTTTCGGCTGGAATTCGATGGCGTGGTGTTCGGGCTGATCCTGGAAGACCATGAAGGCGAGGAGTGCGCGGAGCTTTATCCCAACGATCTTGGCTTCTATGCACCCTGGGACGGCCTCTACGACACCTGATCACCATCATTACGGGCCATCGAGAGCCGGAGTGGCCTGGAGTTCGGCCCCGTCGGTCATAGGGTTCTGGGCGACAGAGGGCCAGTCGCCCAAGCTGAGCGTATTTCCGCACGTCAGGTGCAGCTCAGGGCGGGCCTGGATCTTCCCGCGAGGATGGCCTGCTCTGAATACTTCCGGCCTCCATCGACCGCCAGTGCTTCGCTTCGCATCGACGCCGACAAGGCCAGGTCTTGGCTGATCGTTGCCGTCAGCGGGCCGAGAGCTGGTCTCCGGCGCAGGTCAGTGCCACGACGAGCCAAGGTGCTTGCGATTCCCGCGTCGACAGCGCACCTCTTCGGGAAGCATCGCGGGACGTTGCCCAATCTGGTGAGGCGGTCTTTCGTCGTTAGGAGAAATGTTTCATGAGCGGTGCGACAGCGGCTGACTATGCGTGGCTGGCGGACGAACGCACTGGTTACGATGGCGAGGCAGGGCTGTGCCTGACCTTCGTGCGGGGGTTGCCTCCCGACGAAGCCTTTCGGCGGATCGGGGCCGCCCCTGGAGCTGCCGGCGAGTTCGGAATCGCAGCCTATGCCGTGCAGAGCGGGACCGTTCTTGAGTACGGATGGGCGGGGATGTTACGGGGGCAGTCGGTTCCCTTGTCCGTCGGCACCGTCGTGGCCACCGTATTCGTTGACATCAACCACGATGACTTCTTCTATCTCGTCGACGGCCGGCGGATCAGCTCATTCAGCTGGTACGCCTACTCCCTTCGCCACGGTATCGACCCTGATCCGCTCCTGGCCGACGTACACGAGTTGGGGCTCGACCTGGACGATGGCACCGAAGAACCGCTGCCGAGCGCGCTCGCGCTGGCCGAGCGTGCCACCGGAGTGCGGTTGCACCGCGCCGACTACATCAGACCTTCGCTGATCGGCTCGGTTGGTCAGGCCTGAGCGAAGCGCGAGGAGATCGCGACCGCCTGCACAGGAACCGCCTACGGATGCTCATCGAATCCCGATGGCCTTCCAGCGACTCGGCGCGGTAGGCGAGGTCATCGGCGGACGCGGTAGCGGAGGTGTGTGGCTTCCCGTCCTCGGATGACCTGGATGGTCTCCAGTTCGATGTGGTCGGCGCCGAGGTGTTCGAAGAGTCGGCGGCCCTCACCGAGCAGGACCGGGACCAGGTGGATCTGTATCTCGTCGAGGAGTCCGGCCAGGAGACAACCCTGGGCGGTACCCACGCCATGGACCAGCACGTTCTTCTCGCCGGCGGCCTCCTTGGCGCGGCGTACGGCGTCCTTGAGATCGCTCAGATATGTGACGTTGGGCCACTTCGCGTATCGGGGGCCGGGTTGGTGGCGGCTGAGAATGAAGATGGGCACGCCGTCGTGATGATCTCCGTCCCAGCCTCCGGCTGGTTCGAAGGTTCCGCGGCCGGCGAGCACCGCTCCGGTGGAGAGAGAATCGTCAAGGACCTCACGATCGGCGCCGTCCAGTTGTTCGGCGTTGCCGACGCCTCCCGTCCATTCGTGGAGGCGGTGTCCGCCGTCACCCAGGCCGTTATCGGGTCCCTCATTGGGGCCGGCGACGAAGCCGTCGAGGGACATGGACATGTAGAGGACGGTCGACGACATGACGGGGGTTCTCCCTTGTTCGAATGATGAGCAGGGGTGGCGCAAATCTGATACCGCGGCACCGCCGGGCCGCGCACAGCCGTGGGACGCCAGGTGTGTGAGTTGACTGACTTGATTCTCTTCGCGATCGGTGGCGTTCAGAACGAGCTGAAGGGGTGTGCGTCTGGAAGGTTGGGATCCTTGTCGGCCTTGCTGGCGTTGGTCGCCGCCCAGACGCCCAGACGCCCAGACGTCCAGAGGTCCGGAGAGTGGTTGGTTGCCGCATTAGCGGTCGTGTGGCAGCTCAGGCCGTTCGCCAGGTTCGTCGAGGTTTGTTGTGCGGGCGTCCGGGGATGCCGGGGCGTTGCTGCCATGGGCGGGGTCCGTCGGGCGGGCGGTAGGCGACGCCCAGCGCGTCCAGGCGGGCGTAGTGTGCCGCGTTCATCCGGCGCTCGAAGCCGTCGAAGTCGCGTTCGTCGGGAGCCGGCAGGTCCGACCAGGCCACTTCGGCGAACGCGACCAGCCGGGGAAACGCCTGGTAGTCCACTCGGCCGCGATTTTCGGCGACTTCCGTCCACAGGTTGGCCTGGGTGCCGATGACGCGGGCCGCGTGAGCCGTGCCCGCCAGCCGGGGCGGCACGGGCTCGAACCGGTAGACGTCCTCCAGCGTGTGCACCCAACCGAACGGCACGGGCTCCCGGGCATCCTGGGACTGGACGTGATCGAGGTAGACCTCCTGCTGAGGGCACATCACCACGTCGTGCCCGGCCTCGGCGGCGGCGATGCCGCCCGTGTACCAGCGCCAGCACGCGACGGCGGCGCCCTCCGCCAGGCCGCCCTCCAAGATCTCGTCCCAGCCGATGAGACGACGGCCACGCTCGGCCAGCCAGCGGCCGAAGTGGCTGATCATCCAGGACTGGAGCCCGTCCTCGTCCTTGAGCCCCAATTCCCTGATGCGTGCCTGCGCCGTGGGTGACTCGCGCCATTGGCCTTTGAGACACTCGTCGCCGCCGATGTGGATGAACAGGCTGGGGAAAACCTCCAGCACCTCTTCCAGAACGTCCTCATAGAAACGCAGTACGGCGTCGGTCGGCGCGAGCACGTTTGGGCTCTTTCCCCATTCGGTCCACACCTCCAGCGCGGTGGTGTCGATGACGTCGGTGTTCCCCAGTTCGGGATAGGCGGCGATGGCCGCCTGCGAATGACCTGGGATATCGATCTCCGGGACGACCGTGATGTGCCGCTCCCCGGCGTACGCGACGATCTCGCGTAGGTCGTCCTTGGTGTAGAACCCGCCGTGCGGCCGTTCCTCCCAGATCGCCGGCTCGCCCCAGCCCATGCGGGTACGCGGTCGCCACGCGCCGACCTCGGTCAGCCTGGGATAACGCTCGATCTGGACGCGCCAGCCCTGGTCATCGGTGAGATGCAGATGGAACACGTTGAGTTTGTGCGCGGCCAGCAAGTCGACGTACCGCATCAGGTCTTCCTTGGGCAGGAAATGGCGTGCGACGTCGAGCATGAATCCCCGCCAGGCGAAACGCGGCGCGTCGTGTACGGTCACGTACGGCACCATGACCGGCTCTCGTGCGATGGGGGCACGGCGAAAGGCGTCCAAGCCCTGGATCTGCCGTAAGGTCTGACGCCCCCAGAAAACACCGGCCTCGTCACCGCCCGCGATCTCGGCGCCGTCGGCCGACACGGTCAGTCGATATGCCTCAGGCCGGAGCAACGGATCGACGCGGGTACGCACGACCCCTGTGAACGGCCCGGAACCTCCGGCCCATTCGAGCCGGACCGGTGCGGGAATCAAGCCCGGTTCGATCGCCACCGGCCTATTCTGCGCTCGGCCGGCGGCATGGGAAAGGCAGCCGACCCCGGCAGAGATATCCACTGGAAATTTCGCCGCCGGGCCGCGAACCTGGCGAGCATCCATCAAGGCCAGTGTTCGAACATCTGGAAGGCGTACCCGATGACGCAGACCTCCCAAGAGCATCCGGACCTGCTGGTGAAGGGGCATCCTTTCCGGCAGTGGAAGACGTGGCGGATCCCCGGCACCGCGTTCACCCTCACCGGTTACTCCCGGGCGAACGACAAGACCTTCTTCCACATACCGGAGCTGCGATGCGCCCTGGACGCCGGGTTGTGCGAAGGGCGGCAGCCCGAGACGGTCTTCTTGACGCACACGCACCACGACCACGCCAAGGATCTCGACTACCTCGCCTCCAGGCCATCCGGCGCCGACATCTACCTGCCGGCCGAGGCGCTGCCCTATGTGGAGGCTTTCCTGCGTGCGTCCGCCGAGCTGAATCACGCGGCGCCGTACGATCCGGCGCTGGCCCCGGCCTATCGTCTTCACGGCGTGCGGCAAAACGACGAATTCGCTTTCGGCTCCCGTGGCCACCACGTGCGCGTGGTGGGATGCGAGCACAAGGTGCCCTGCGTGGGCTACGCGTTCAGTGAGAACGTCAAAGAGCTGCTGCCCGAATTCCAGGACCTGCGGGACGGACTCGTCCGGGACGGACGCGGCGCGGAGTTCGGCCGGATCATGGCGCGGAAACGGCGAGAAGGCGTGGAGATCGACCGGCAGGTACGCCGCCCCCTTTTCGCCTTCCTCGGCGATACGCATGTGTCGGTGTTCGAGCGGAACCCCTGGCTGTTCACCTATCCGGTCATCATCACCGAGTGCACCTTTCTCCACGACAGCGAGCTGCCTCGCGCGGACCGGGTCGGGCACACGGTGTGGAGCCGGCTCAAACCCGTGGTCGAGGCGCACCCGGACACGCTGTTCGTACTGACCCACTTCAGCCTGCGCCATTCCGATCAGGAGGTGGTCGATTTCTTTCGGCGGGAACGGCACGACAACGTCCTGGTGTGGGCTAATTCGGAAAGCCACCTGCCGGAGCAGCACCAGTCCGGGCACGCGGACCAGTAGACGGTCGAAGGAGAGGATGAGGTCATGCTGCCCGCGGACAGTCATGTTCACAGCGAATGGTCGTGGGATGCGCCGGGCGGCTCGATGGAGCGGACCTGCGCGCGGGCGGTGGAGTCAGGGCTGCCCGCGGTCGCGTTCACCGAGCACGTGGATTTCACGGCCTGGGTGGTCCTTGCCGACGACCTCGACGAATACGCGCATCTCAAGCCGTTCGTCACGCCGGCCGGAACGCCGACCGGGACGCCGACCGGGACGCCGACCGGGACGCCGACCGGAACGCTGACTCCGCCGAGATTCGATCCCGGCGGATACCTGGAGTGCGTGCGGCGCTGCCGCGATCGGTTTCCGAGCCTGCGCATCATCACCGGGGTGGAATTGGGCGAACCGCATTGGTACGGCGACGAGGTCGCGAGGCTGCTCGACGCCGGGCAGTTCGACCGGGTGCTCGGTTCGCTGCACTGCCTGCCGGTGGGGCGGCAGTTCTCCGAGCCGCCGTACCTGTACCGTCAGCGACCGGCCGCGGAGGTGATCCGGGAATACCTGGCCGAGATACCTCGCCTGATCAGGAGCTCGGACGCCTTCGGGGTGCTCGCCCACATCGACTACCCGCTGCGCTACTGGCCTGCGCAGGCCGGGCCGTTCGATCCGAACGCGTTCCAGGAGGAGTTCCGTCATGCCTTGCGCGTGCTCGCCGACAGCGGCCGGGCTCTGGAGGTCAACACGCGGGGGCCGCTCCATCCCGAGATCGTTCGCTGGTGGCGTGACGAAGGCGGAGACGCGGTCACCTTCGGCAGCGATGCCCACGACCCGACCGGAGTCGCGTACCGCTTCGCCGAGGCGACGGCCATGGTCGAGGCCCAGGGGTTCCGGCCCGGCCGTCATCCCCATGACTACTGGACGCGTACGGGCTGACCGCCGGTGAAGTACTTCCCCGCCATCCGCGTGTGCAGCGGGAACGCCAGTTCCTGCGGCCGGTCGATCACCAGCCACTCCGTCGTTTCGGCCGTGGCCGTCACCGGTGGGAGGGCGGCCGAGCTCGTACGCGGCCCCAACCCGAAGATCAGCACCGTGCCGTCAGGGGCGCTGAGCACGTCGAACAGCCGGACGTCGTCCGCCTCGACGAGGATGCCCGTCTCTTCCCGAAGCTCTCGGGCGGCCGCCTGCTGCCAGGATTCGCCCAGGTCGATGAAGCCGCCGGGCAGGGCGAGCTCGCCGGGGCGCGGCTCGATGTCGCGGCGGATCACCAGCAGTCCCTCGTCCACCGGCAGCACCATCACGGCGACGGGCAGCGGGTTGAGGTAGCTGGTGTTGCCGCAGCCGGCGCAGGTCCGCGGCCAAGGCTGATCCGGGACGTAGGCCGTGCCGCAGAAGGAGCAATGTGAGTTTCTGGTCGTCACGATCACGAGGCTAACGCCGTGACCGGAAACAGCCGACGGTCGCAAGAAGGAAGCGATGGAGAAGAGACACGGAAGCCCCGGCTGCCAGGCTTTCGGCTCGATCGAGAAAGGACGAGTGGCTTCAGGAAAAGTCCGGAACGTGGCGGGCACGGTGGCGGCGGCGGGGGCCGTCGGCGCGTTCGTAGCGGCAGGGGAGCCGGCGGTGCCGCAAACTGACGGGTGAGCACTGGGACCACAGCGCTTCGGCATCCTGGCGACTCCGCTGAGCAGGGGCTCCTCCCAGGGGGCGAGGGGCCGGGGATGCGGCTCGTCCGAGAAGTGCACAACGACGGGCTTCACCAGTGCGAGCCCGTCGAAGAAGCCGGTGGCGTGGAGCGTCACCTCCAGCCGGCGCCTTGGCCTTCGGGGGTTCGGAGGCCAAGGCGCTCTTGGAGGCCGGCCAGGTGATTACCCGGCCGGCATCTGTCGTGAGGAGCGGGGGTCCGAGGGCAGTTCGGGTCGTTCATCGGTTATGGCACGCTCTGACCCATGCAACTCAGAACGGGCGCACCGCGCGACGCCGACCTCATCGCGGCGTTGCACGCCGAGAGCTGGCAGACGGCCTACGCCGGGATCATGCCCGCCTCCTTCCTCGACGGCCCGCTCCTGGAGGACCGAAAGGCGCTCTGGGCCGCCCGGCTCGGGGCCGGTGAGCCGGGCACCGTCGAGAACGCCTCCCACCTGCTGCTCGCCGAGCAGGACGACGCGCTGCAGGGTTTCACCTACCTGATCGCCCAGCCCGACGGCCGGGTCCTGCTCGACAACCTCCACGTCCGCCCCGCCCGCAAACGCTCCGGCATCGGACGCCTGCTCATGAGCCGCGCCTTCGGCTGGGCAGCCGCCAACCACCCCGGCAAGGCGGTCTACCTGGAGGTGCTCAGGGACAACGCCCCGGCCATCGCCTTCTACGAGCGATGCGGCGGCAGCGCCACGCGGGACTTCTGGGAGAGCGTGCCCGGAGGGGTCGAACTGCCCGTGATCGAGTACGCCTGGACGCCAGAAAGCGTCAAGGCCCTGGCCGGCTGATCAGGGGTTCAACCAGGAGAATCCGGTGTTGACCAGTTCGGCGAGGGCCTGGGGTTGGGTGAGAACGAGGAATCCGATGAAAAGGAATGCCGGTACGACCACGACGTACCCGAGGACGAGCCCCGCTATGGCCATGCCGTGGCCGGGCCTGATGCCGCGTTTCGTCTTGCCGGTGGCGGCATGGCCCAGGACGACGGCCACGATGGACGGGATCCCGAGCAGGAACCAACTGCTGAAGAGCCCGAGGATGCCGAAGATGAGGCTGGCGACGGCGAGACCCGAGGTGGGCGCCGGACCCCTCAGCGGGGGAAGGTGGTACTCGCCGCCTTCGTGCGGAGGCCGCATTTCGTCTCCGTCCTGAATGGGCTTGGATTCGCCACGATCCCCCACTTCTCCTGGCCGATCAAGAAGCGTTATTCCTTGATGACGTTGTCGCGTGGACCGCCGTAGACAGGGTTGCGGTCGTAACGCTTGTCGGTGACGAGCAGGCGGATCACTCCGGGCTCGCGGATGGACTCCTCCGCCTCCCAGACGACCCAGTCGTCGCCCACGGGAGTGGTCCGCGTGGGGCCCTCGCCGAATCCGCCCGGGTTACCCGGCGCGATCTCCATGATGAGGAAGGTGACCTTCAGTCCGCGCTTCCTGAGCTCGGGCAGGACTTCGCCGACGGTCTTCTCGTCCACCCGGAGCCCGGCGAGCGAGCGGCCCTTCACGGTCGCCAGCCGGTAGTCGGGCTTGACGTCCTTCCGCACGGGCTCGTCCTCCAGGACGCACTGCCCGATCGGCCCGGTCATCAGGATGGTGGTGGTGGTCTGCTCTCCGATCGTCCAGACGAAGGTCTGGCCGGGCTTGAACAGCTTGGTGTCGATCCGCATCTGCCAGCCGCGCCCCTCTTCTCCGGGAATGTTCTCCGGTACGGAGTACAGGCCCGGGGGGATGTCCTCGACGTGGGTCCCGCGCGGCTCCCGGCACATCTTGCCCGGAGGCACGTAGTCGACGATGGCGGGGACGTTGAGCTCCTGCAGTTGCCTTGTCAGCCCCGCGGCGTCACGGAAATCCCGCAGCTTGACGTACACGACGCCGTCGGAGTCCCTGGTGACCGCGTACGAAGGCGGCACGCCGGTCCGCAGCAGGCCCTGCCCCACCACGATGCCCACGGCGAGCGTGGCCGCCACGGCCAGCCCCAGGAACAGGCGCCGGGCCCGGTACGGGCGTGGGCGAGCCGCGGGCGGGCCGGGTTCGGTGGCGGTGATCGAGGCCAGCAGCGTCCGCGCCCCCGCGTCGGACGCCTGCCCCCCTGGCCGGCCCGGCTCCACTCGGGCCAGTGAGCGGGTGATCGTGTCGATGTCGTCGGTGTTCTTCACAGCTGCCTCTCCGCCGGGATCAGCCGGCTCTCCGACGTGAAACGGACGTCCGCCTCGGCCAGCGCGCGGGCGAAGCGCTTGCGGGCGCGGTGCAGCCTGATGCGTACGGCGTTGCGCGACAGGCCGAGCACGGCGGCGATCTCCTGCCGGTCCAGGCCCTCCCACGCGACCAGCGCCAGCAGCTCGCGGTCGTCGTCGGACAGGTTCCGGAAGACGTGCGCGATCGCGGACAACTCGACCCCGCTGTCGGGCGAGGCTCCGTACAGGTCGGCCATCTCGGTGTCGAGCTCCACGCTGCGCGCCTGACGGCGGACCTCGCCGCGATAGTGGTTGGCCAGCACCTTGCGTGCCGTGCCGTACAGCCACAGCGTGGCTTCCTCCCCGTCCGGGAGGTCGTGTATCCGCCGCCAGGCGACGGCGAAGGTCTCCGCCACCACGTCCGCCGCATCCTGCGGGGAGTCGCAACGGCGCGCCGCGTACGCCGTGATCAGGCCGTACGTTTCCTGGTAGACGGACTCGAACCTGGCCCGTTCCTCATCCACGAGGCATCCCCATGCCTGGCTCCTTCATAGTGCGATGTACGGACATCTGTGCCTATGTAGGGAGACGGGCCATCATTTCGCGTCAGAGCGGAGAAAGTTCGAGGGAGCTCAGTCAGTCGCGCGTTCGAAGGCGCTGAGCACGCGGGTGGTCGGGTCCGGCGCCCCCTCGTCCCGGAGGCGGTCGGTGAGGAGGAAATCGGTCAGCTCGAACGCGGCGGCGTGCTCGTCCTCGCTCAGGACGAAGACCCCGCCGGCGGCGTCGGGGTCCCAGCCATGCGTCAGCGCATGGTCGATGACCTCCCGCACGTCCTTCGGGGTCGGGTAGGAGTTGTCGCTCGCGCAGCCCCACGGCAGGACCGCCTTCGACAGCAGGTCCGCCTGGAGCACACGGCTGTTCTTCCCGGCGCCCCAGACCCGCAGGCGGACGCATCTGTGGCAGTCGCGCCCGCCGGACACGTGGTGGATCTCGCCCTTCCACACGAACTCCCGCCCACTCGCGCGGAGCTTGCGCAATCTCGTTCGTATGGTGCCCACCCCCGCGGCGAAGCCTAGCCGACCCGGCGAGCGGGAACGCCTGGTCATCCTTCGAAGCGGATCGTCGCCCCCCGGTCGGTGATCGACAGCACGCGGAAGTTGAGCGTGCGCTTGCTCCCGTACCGGAACTCCCCCCTGGCGCCCTCCCCCAGTGACGAGGTGAGGCCGGGGGCCCGCACGACGACCATGTCCTGGTTGAAGAGGCCGCCCATGTACTCCTTGGAGACGCGCACTCTGCCGAGGCCGTACGCGCTGGAGACGCGGAAGCTCACGGCCCTCGTGAACGTGAACTTACACTTCCCGTCGTAACAGGCCCGGAGGTTCGGAGCGGAGGCGGCGGCCGGGGTCGCGGCGAGGACCGGCGTCGCGACCAGCGCGCAGGCGAGGGTCAGGGCGGTGATGGCCTTCCGGGGGTGCATGGTCTCCCTTTCGTCGGCGGTTGCGGCCCCGTACGCCGTGCTCGCGTGGCTCGGCCGCAGGAGGTGAGGCCTTTCTACAAGGCATGCGCCGGGAGGGGTCCCGAGCGGAGGCGCTAACGCGGGCGGGCGAGGTCGTACACGGCGGCCACCAGGGAGAGGAAGACGAACAGCAGGACCACTGCCAGGCCGTGGCGGAAGGCGATCGCCCAGTCCGCGCCGAGCGCGCCGAAGAACGTGGAGCCGGCCGTCGCGATGCCGATCGCCGAGCCCAGCCGCTGGCCCGTCTGCAGGACCCCCGCCGCGCTCCCGCCGCCCTCGGGCGGCACCTCCGACAGGGTGATGGCCTGGTTGGGCGAGATGACCAGGCCGCTGCCGATGCCCGCGACCAGCAGCGGCAGGGCGGTGGCCAGGCCCGCGCCGGGCCCCGGCACCAGCACGGTGGCGGCCATGGTCGCCGCCAGGCCGGCGATCACCGTGAGCAGGCCGATGACCACCACGCGGCGTCCCGCGCGGGACACCAGCCGCCCGCCCACCACGCTGGACGACGCCGAGCCGAGGGCGAACGGCGTGATCGACAGGCCCGCCAGCAGGGGGCTGTAATGGAGGCCGCTCTGCAGGTACAGGGTGAAGATGAAGAAAATGCCGGTGAATCCGGCGAAGTAGAACAGCCCGATGGCCGTGCCGAGGCGATAGGAGCGTTTCCTGAACAGCGCCAGGTCCACGAGAGGCTCGCGGCGGTAGAACCGTTCCCACGTCACGAACCCGCCCAGGATCAGGAGCGAGGCGGGGATGATCAGCCATTTGGCGTTCCCCTCCCACTGGTGGCGCTGGATGAAGGGCAGCAGCAGGCCCGCCACCCCGACGCCCAGGAGGAGCACGCCCACCGGGTCCATGCTCTCCCGCCGCCGCGGCACGTCCTGGCGCGGGGCCGGCAGGACGTGCCAGGCCAGCGGCAGCAGGACCAGCCCGATCGGCACGTTCACCAGGAACACCCACCGCCACCCCAGCTCGGGCCCGGACAGGGTGACCAGTGCGCCGCCGATCAGCGGCCCGGCGGCCGTGGAGAGACCGATGGTGGCGCCCAGCGCGCCGAACGCCCGCCCCCGCTCGTGCCGCGCGAACATCTGCTGGATCAGCCCCGACACCTGCGGGTTCACCGTTCCGGCGGCCATGCCCTGCACGAGCCTGGCCGCGATCAGCACCTTCATGTCCCAGGCGAAGCCGCACGCCGCGCTGGCGAGCGTGAACAGCGCCACACCCCACATGAACAGCGTCCTGCGGCTCCTGGCGTCCCCCATACGCCCGGCCGGGACCAGCAGCAGGCCGAACGTCAGCGCGTAGCCGGAGACCGTCCACTGCAGGCCGTCCGCCGTCGCGTGCAGGCCGGCGCGGATCGACGGCAGCGCCACGTTGACGATGCTCACGTCCAGCCCGGTCATGAACGCCGACACCAGGCACACGGCCAGTGCATGCCGTCGCCTGTCGAACCCGGTGGTCTCCGCGCTCATGCCGTCCAGACTCTCACCGACCATCTGAGGGTTCTCTTACCGGGTATGGGGCGAGTAACGTCCGATCATGGACACGATGACCGTCGAGCAGAACGGCATCAACGCGGTCCCCGAGGCCGAGCGGCACGGCCGGCCGGGGGACCTCTTCTGGCCGTGGGCCGGCTCCAACCTCTCCCTGTTCGGTGTCGCCTTCGGCGTGTACATGGTCGGTCTCGGTCTGGGCGTGATCCCCGCGATCATCACCGGGGCGGTCGGGTACGCGCTGTCGTTCCTGCTGGTGGGCCTGGTCGCGGTCGCGGGGACGCGGTCGGGCGTGCCGACGATGACGCTGGGACGGGCGCCGTTCGGGTACCAGGGGAACAAGCTTCCCGCCGTTTTCTCCTACATCTCGAACGTCGGCTGGGAGATCGTGCTCGTCACGCTCTCCGCGCAGAGCGGCGCGGCGATCCTCGCGCGGCTCGCGCCCGGCGTCCCCGCCACCACGGCCACCGCCGTGTGCTTCGCCGTCGCGGCCGTCGTGGTGATCGCGGTCGGCGTGTACGGCCACGCCCTGATCATGGCGGTCCAGCGCTACCTGACGTACGCGTTCGTCGTGCTGACGATCGTCTACATGGCCCTCATGGTGCCGAAGCTCGGCGGGGCGCTGAAGAGCGACGCGGGTCCCGGCGAGTGGGTCGGCGGGGTCGTCTTCGCCATGACGCTGCTGGGTCTGGGCTGGGTCAACTGCGGCGCCGACTACTCCCGCTACCTGCCCTCGAACTCCCGGGCCAGGTCGGTGGCGCTGTGGACCACGCTGGGTGGCGCGGTGCCGCCCATGGTGCTGCTCGTGTTCGGCGTGCTGCTGGCGGGCGGCGATCCGAAGCTGGCCGAGGCCGCCGGGGGCGACCCGGTGGGCGCGCTGGCCCAGGCGCTGCCGACGTGGTTCCTGCTGCCGTACCTGCTGACCGCCATCGGCGGCTTCCTGGCCGGGGCGATCATGGACATCTACTCGTCCGGGCTGTCGATGCTGGCGCTCGGCGTGCCGGTCAGGCGGCACTACGCGGTGCTGATCGACGGCGTGCTCATGGTGCTCGGCGGCTACTACCTGCTGTTCGTGTCCAGCAGCTTCCTCGGCACCTTCCAGGCGTTCCTGGCGATCATCGGGGTGGTGATGGCGGCCTGGGTGGCGATCTTCCTGGTGGACATGTGGCGGCTGCGCGCGGGCGGCAGGTCGTACGACGAGCGGCTGCTGCGGCCGGGCGCGCCCGCGCTCAACTGGGCCGGGCTGGTCTCGCTGGTCGTGGCGTCGGCCGTGGGCCTCGGGCTGATCACCTCAGGCGACCCGAACATCGCCAGGATCGTCGGCTTCCTGATGAGCGACGAGATGAAGACGGGCACGTTCGCGGGGGCGAACATCGGCGTGGTCATCGCCCTCGTGCTGGCCGGGCTGCTGTACTTCCTGATCACCATCTTCACCGGGCGGCGCCGCGAGGCGTGACGGCGCCGAGTCCTGAGGTTACTCTTGGTGAGTAATGATGGACATTCCGTCGCGGTTGCTGCGGTGGGCGGTGCATGCCACGGCCTGCGGGCTTCTGGTGCCCGCGGTGGTGGGCTCGCTGCGCGAGGACCAGGTGGCCGTGGCCGTCGGGGGGCTGGTGCTCGGCTTCGCCTATGCCGCCGGTCCGCTGACGTCCGGAGGGCTGCGGGTCGTGTGGCTCGGGCTCGTGACGGCCGGATGGGTCGTGCTGGCGGTGGCGGCGCCGCCGTTCGTGTGGCTGGCGTTCCCGCTGCTGTTCGCGTACCTGGACGTGCTGCCGCTGTGGGGGGCGATGTTCGGGGTGGCGGTGCTGACCTCGGCGGCGATCCTGGCGGCGGTGTGGCACGCCGGTGAGCTGACCCTGCCGCTGGTGCTCGGGCCGGGCATCGGGGCCGCGGTGGTGACGCTGCTGGCGCTGGCCTGCAAGGCGCTGCGCCACGAGGTCGAACGGCCCGAGCAAGAGCCCTCGCTCAGGCCGTGACGATGACCCTGCGAAGACTCAGGCCGTGACGGCCCGAGCGAGGGCAGAGGCTCAGGCCGTGACGATGGCGAAGTCGGGTGTCGCGTGGTCGAGGACGGCGACCAGCCGTTGCAGCGCCCCCGTGTCCCCCTCGCGTTCCACGCCCCCGACCCCCTTGCCCGCCAGCAGCCCCACGAGCTGGTCCTTCGTCAGCCGCAGCGTCAGGTCGGCGCTCTCGTCCGCAGGCTCCCGCTGCTGGATGAGCGCGCCGTTCGAGAGCGTCGTACGGTACCGCTCCCCCAGGTCGGTCAGGTACCAGTCGATCGACAGCCGCTCGTGCCAGGCGCGCGGCCCGTCCACGCGGATGGCGAGCGAGTCGAAGATCTGCTCCACGGACAGCGCGGCGAGCAGGTCGAGCGAGCCGGCGTCCACGCTGGCGGGCACGATGCCGTCGGACAGCTCCAGGGCTCCCATGAGGTAGAAGTTGCGCCACACGGCGTTCTCGGCGCCGTGGCCGAGCCGGGTGTAGACCTCGGCGAGCAGGTCGCGGGCCTCCTTGTTGCCCTCGTCGGCGAAGACGGCGTGGTTGAGCAGCTGGGCGGCGAAGCGCAGGTCGTTCTCGTCGATGTAGCGCCTGGCGAACGCGACCACGGCCGAGCCGCCGCCCAGGCAGTCGACGTACCGGACGGCGCTCTCCCGCGGCGGGTGCTCCCACAGATGCGCCGGATTCCCGTCGAACCATCCCAGGTAGCGCTGGTAGACGGCCTTGACGTTGTGGCTGACCGAGCCGTAGTAGCCGTGCGTGTGCCAGGCCTGCTCCAGCTCGGGCGGCATGTGCATGGCCTCGGCGATCTCGGGCCCGGTCAGGCCCTTGTTGAGCAGCCGCAGCGTCTGGTCGTGCAGGTACGCGTACATGTCCCGCTGCTGTTCGAGGAAGCGGACGATGCTGTCGCGGCCCCAGGTGGGCCAGTGGTGCGAGGCGAAGGCGACGTCGGCGCGGTCGGCGAACAGCGTGACGGCCTCGTTCAGGTAGCGCGCCCAGGCGCGGGCGTCGCGGACCATGGCGCCGCGCAGGGTGATGACGTTGTGCTGGTTGTGCGTGGCGTTCTCGGCCAGGCACAGGACGCGGCGGTCGGGGAAGAGGAAGTTCATCTCGGCGGGGGCCTCGGTGCCGGGCGTGAGCTGGAAGAGCATCCGGATCCCGTCGACGGTCTCCTCCTGGCCGGTACGGGTGATGTCCGTCGTGGGCGGGATGAGCGACACGGTGCCCGTCGAGTTGGTCATGCCGAGGCCGCAGCCGATCTGGCCCTCGGGCGAGCGGGGCAGGGCGGGGCCGTACATGTAGACGGCCCGGCGGGTCATGGCCGGGCCCGCGTAGACGTTCTCCGACACCGCGTGCTCCATGAACCCCTCCGGGGCCAGGATCGGCACGCCTCCCCCGGTGACGCCGCGTACGCCGCCGAAGTGGTCGACGTGCGAGTGCGTGTAGACCACGCCGGTGACCGGGCGCTCGCCGCGGTGCTCGCGGTAGAGCCGGAGCGCGGCGGCGGCGCACTCCGTGGAGACCAGCGGGTCGATCACGAGGACGCCGCGCTCGCCCTCGACCAGGGTCATGTTCGACAGGTCCAGGCCGCGCACCTGGTAGACGCCCTGCGCGACCTCGTACAGACCTTGCCTGGCGCACAGCTGGCCCTGCCGCCAGAGGCTGGGATGGGCCGTCGCCGGGCACTCCCCCTGGAGGAAGTCGTAGGAGTCGTTGTCCCAGATGACCCGGCCGTCGGCCGCTTGGATCACTGCCGGACTCAGCTTCGCGATGAAGCCGCGGTCGGCGTCCGCGAAGTCGTCCTTGTCGTGAAATGGAAGGTCTGCCATGTCTAGCCGAGTGCCCAGGAATCACTCCACATAGCTCAATAAACATCCCTAATAGCATGAATCTAGGGCAATACGGACAGACCTGGCCCGGCTCCTCGGCGCCGAGTGATGGGGCCGTGTGGTTGGCTGGTCGGGTGGAAGCGTGCGTGTTCGACCTCGATGGCGTGCTGGTGGACTCCGAGCCCGTGTGGGAGGAGGTGCGCCGGGCGTTCGTCGCCGAACACGGCGGCACCTGGCAGCCCGACACGCAGTCCAGGCTCATGGGCATGAGCACCGGGGAGTGGGCCGCGTACCTGCACTCGCTGGGAGTGTCGATGCCTCCTGACGAGATCGCGCGTGGTGTGGTGGACCAGATGGCCGCCCGCTACCGCGACGGGGTGCCGCTGATGCCGGGGGCGGTGGAGACGGTGCGGCGGCTGTCCGACGCCGTCACGCTGGGGCTGGCCAGCTCGTCCCCGCGCAGGCTGATCGACGTGGTGCTGGACGCGGCCGAGCTCGACGAGTGCTTCGCGGCCACGGTCTCGACCGAGGAGGTCGCCCGCGGCAAGCCGGCGCCCGACGGATACCTCGAGGCCGCCCGGCGGATCGGGGCGGACCCGCGCAAGTGCGTGGCGGTGGAGGATTCGAGCAACGGGCTGCGTTCGGCGCACGCGGCGGGCATGCGCGTGATCGCCGTGCCGCACCCGCACTACCCGCCCGCCCCCGACGCGCTGGCCCTGGCCTGGCGCGTCCTGCCCGGCCTCGACGAGCTGACCGCCGATCTGCTGCTCGTTTGACCGCACCCCCGGGTCGCTCACGCGAACGCCGAGGCCGGGTGGCTATGCTTACGGAATCGTGCGAGACATCACGGTTTTCTCTGGAAGCGCCCACCCTGAGCTGGCTGAAGAGATCTGCAGGCATCTGGGTACGCCACTCCACCCGGTGCGCATCGAGCGCTTCGCCAACGACGTCCTCGAAGTACAGCTCCAGGCCAACTGCCGTGAACGCGACGTGTTCCTCATCCAGCCGCTCGTGCCGCCCGTACAGGAGCATCTGGTCGAGCTGCTGCTGATGCTGGACGCGGCGCGGGGCGCGTCCGCGGCGCGGACCACTGTGGTCCTGCCGCATTACGCCTATGCCAGGTCGGACAAGAAAGACGCCCCGCGCATCTCGATCGGCGCGCGGCTGGTCGCCGACCTGATGGTGGCCGCGGGCGCCAGCCGGGTGCTGGCCATGACGCTGCACTCTCCGCAGGTGCACGGCTTCTTCAGCGTCCCCGTCGACCACCTGCACGCGCTGCGCGAGCTGGCCGCGCACTTCCGCCAGTACGACCTGTCGAACACGGTCGTCGTCTCCCCCGACCTCGGCAACGCCAAGGAGGCCGCCCACTTCGCCCGGCTGCTCGGCACCGGCGTCGCCATGGGCGCCAAGCAGCGCTTCAGCGACGACCGCGTGGTGATCAGCTCCGTGATCGGCGACGTCACGGGCAAGGACGTGATCATCCTGGACGACGAGATCGCCAAGGGCAGCACGGTCATCGAGCTGCTCGACCGGCTGCGCGAGCAGGGGGTCCGCTCGGTGCGGGTGGCCTGCACGCACGGGCTGTTCGCGGGCGGGGCTGTGGAGCGGCTGAGCGCGCTGCCGGAGGTCGAGGAGATCGTCTGCACCAACACCGTGCCGTCGCCCAAGCCCAGCGACAAGCTCACCGTGCTGTCGATCGCGCCCGCGCTGGCCGAGGCCATGCGCCGCATCCACGACGGGGAGTCGGTGAGCGCGTTGTTCAACGCGTCGTGACGACCTGACCGGAGCCGCGCGGAACCGCTGTGATCTGCGCGGCTTTCCCACTCGGCGGTTTATCGATCATAGTGACCAGTATGCACGCGGCCACCGAACGACTGCTGAGCGACTTTCTCCGGGGCGTCGAACCGGCCGTGCCCTTGGTCGCCTTATGGGCACACGGTTCGCTCGCCACCGATGACTATCAGCCCGGCCGCAGCGATCTGGATCTGATCGCCGTCATCGACGCCCCGGTGACGATGGAGCAGTGGCGCCGGATCAAGGCCGTCCACCGGGCGCTCGACGGGCCGCTGGCCGCGCACCTGCACTGCTCGTACCTGGCCAGGGAAGAGCTGGCCGACCCCTCGATCGAGCACGTGACCTGGGCGCACGAGCGCATCTTCCGCCGTCCCGTCAGCGCGGTCACCCGCCGCGAGCTGCACGAAGGGGCCCTGGAGCTGTACGGCCCGCCGCCCGCCGGGCTGCTGCCGCCGGTGTCGGACAAGGAGCTGACCGACTTCGTACGCGGCGACCTGCGCGACTACTGGCTCGTCAAGACGCGGGCCCGGCGGCGCTGGCTGCGCGACATCTGGGTGGACCTGGGCCTGCTCACGGTCGCCCGGGCCACGGTCACGCTGCGGGAAGGGCGGATGATCAGCAAGCGGGAGGCCCTCGACGTGCTCGCCGAGCTCGGGGCGCCGGAGAACGTGGTGGCCGACATCCGGGCACGCAGGTACGGCACGGCGCGGCCGGTGCTGAGCCGGTTCAGGAGGGGGAGGCTGGCCCGCGCGTTCCTCAGGTCCGCCATCAGGAAGGCCCTGACCTGAGGGTCGCCGTGAGCTCGGCCAGCGCCCGCGTGATCTGCTCCGGGGTCAGGCCGAGCACCGAGCGCTGGTAGCCGTACACCTCGGGGGCAAGGGGCGCGAGCAGGACGTCCACCAGCGCGTCGGGATCCGGGGTGCGGGCCGCGACCAGGAGCGCGCGCACGTGCGCCCGCCAGAAGCCGTACGCGCCCGTCTCGAAGCGCGAGCGGCCCACCTCCGAGCCGAGGACCAGGTGCCGGTGGTCCTCCAGCAGGCGCACCATCGCGGCGTAGAAGGCGGCGAGCCGCTCGGCGGGCGGCGCTCCCGGGCCGAGCGGCGGGTCGCCGCGCAGCAGCCGTTCCTGCAGCGCCCGCTCGTGCTCGTCGAGGAGCGCGACGGCGATCGACGCCCGGTCGGGGTAGCGGCGGTAGAGCGTGCCCCGACCCACTCCGGCCTTTTTGGCGATGTCGTCCATCGTCACGTCCTGCGGGAGCCGCTCCGCGAAGAGCTGCGCGGCCGCCTCCAGGATGCGCGCGCGGTTCCGCGCGGCGTCGGCTCTCTCCATGCGTCCGATTGTATGTGGACACGGCGTCCGGTTATATTGACGTGGACAGCGTGTCCGCTTAGAACCTTTCAAGGGAGAGATCATGCTGCTGCATCTGGACGCGAGCGCGCGCCGGGCGTCGTCGTTCTCGCGCAGGTTGTCCGCCGTGTACGCCGACACGTGGCGGGCCGCGCATCCCGATCGCCGGTACGCGTACCGGGACCTGGCCGCGCAGCCCGTGCCGCACATCGGCGAGGCGTGGACCGAGCTCTGCGACCACATCCTCGAACACGAGATCACCGACATTTCGCGCTATCGGGAGGCGGTGCGGACGCCCGCCCAGCGGCAGGCGTGGGCCGTCGTGGAGCCCCTGCTCGACGAGGTGGTGGCGGCCGAGGTGATCCTGATCGGCACGCCGATGTACAACTACTCGATCCCCTCCTCGCTCAAGGCCTGGCTCGACCAGATCACGTTCCCGAAGATGTCGCTCGAAGGCCGCTCGTTCGTGGTGACGAGCGCGCGGGGCGGCGCGTACGGGCCGGGCACGCCCCGCGAGCCCTACGACCACCAGGAGCGCTACCTGCGCGACTTCTTCAAGGGGCACTTCAGGGTCGAGGACGTGACGTTCATCCACGCGGAGCTGGTCAACGCGCGGCTCGACCCGGCCCTGGCGCACCTGCGCGACAGCCACGAGCAGTCCCTGGCGGCGGCGCTCAAGGAGGCGGCCCGGTGAACTGGATCGTCCTGTTCCTCGCCGGACTCGTCGAGGTGGCGTGGTCGCAGAGCATCAAGCCGACGCAGAACTTCACCCGGCCGGTGCCCACGCTCGTGTCCCTCGTCCTGATGGCCGCCGCCGTCTGGCTGCTGTCCCAGGCGATGAACACGCTGCCCGTCGGCACCGCGTACGCCGTCTTCACGGGCATCGGCGCGGTCGGCGCGATCACCCTGGGCATCGCGCTCAACGGCGACCCCGTCTCGGTCGGCCGGATGGCGGCGCTCGGCCTGATTGTCGGAGGGATAGTCTTGGCGCGAGTTACCACCTAAACCAGGGGAAGGGCGGCAAATGGGGGAAATCAGGCAGTCCTATCTGGTGGCCGCGACGTCGGCAGTCTCGCTGCTGCGCGATCCCGCCGTGGCGGCGGCCTGGGACAAGCCGAGCGCGCTGACCGAGTTCAGCGTCGCGGGGCTGGCGGGGCACCTGGCCCACCAGCTCGTCCGTGCCCGTGACGTGCTCGTCCCCGACGGGGTGGCCGGCGAGCCGGTCGGGCTCCTGGAGCACTATTCGAGGTCGCCGTGGGTGCAGGCGGGGCTCGACCACGAGAGCAACGTGAGCGTCAGGCGCGGCGGCCAGGCCGCCGCCGCGGACGGGCCCGGGGCGCTGGTGGACCGGACGCAGGAGCTGCTCGACCTGCTGACCGCCGCACTGCCCGCCGAACCCGACGACCGGGTCGTGGGCCTGCCGTGGACGGGGTGGTCGCTGCGGCTCGACGACTTCCTGCTCACGCGGCTCGTGGAGCTGGTCGTGCACTCGGACGACCTGGCGGCGAGCGTGGGGCTGGACACGCCGGAGCTGCCGTCCTCGATCATCGATCCCGTGGTCGAGCTCCTGGCCCGGCTGGCCGTCCACCGGCACGGGGCCACGGCGGTCATCCGCACGCTCAGCCGCACCGAACGCGCCCCCGCCACCATCAGCGCCTTCTGACCGTCTCGTCAGGAAGCGAATGAGCGCAGGGCCGTGACGACCTCGCGGCCCGACAGGGCGCTGTCCGGGTCGAGGAGCCACTGCGACAGGAAGCCCGTCAGCAGCGCCTGGTAGAGCGTCCCCGCCAGCCGCTCACGCTCCGGATCACCCCCCAGCTCCACCCCCTCGAACAGCTCGGCCAGCCCCAGCCGCGCCTCCCCGGTGGCCCGCACCAGTTGCTCGCGCACCTCCGGCAGGTGGTCGATCTGCCCCAGCAGCTCGAACTGCGTCAGCCACAGCGGCCGCAGGCGGGTGAACGACTCCACCACCCGATCCCAGGCCGTCTCGAACCGCTCCAGCGGCGTGGCGTCCGGTTTGACGTCGGCCGTCAGGGTCTGCGCCAGGTCGTCTCCCCACTCCCGCATCGCCTCGAAGAGCGCCTCGTTCATCAGCGCCTCCTTCGACTTGAAGTGGTAGCCGATGCCCGCCAGGCTCACCCCGGACGCGTTGGCGATGTCGCGCGCCGTCGTACGCGAGTAGCCCTTTTCGATCAAGCATCGCTTGGCCCCGGCCAGCAGATCTTCCCTGTTTCCCATACTCGCAGCCTAGCACAAACGTCTTGAAAATTCGTCCTAGACAAGTGTCTGAGACATGTGTACCGTCAGGGCCATGACGAAGAGCATCCTCATCTCAGGCGCAAGCATCGCCGGCACCGCGACCGCGTACTGGCTCAGGCGGCACGGCTTCGACGTGACCGTGGTCGAGCGGGCCCCCGCGATCCGCGAGGGCGGCTACAAGGTGGACATCCGGGGCGTGGCCCTCCAGGTCATCGAGCGGATGGGCCTCATGGAGGCGGTCCGCGCGGCGAGCACGGACATGCGGATCGCCACCCACTACGACGCCAGGGGCAGGAAGATCGCGACCATGGACGCCGACCTGTTCGGCGGGCGCACGGGCGACGACGCCGAGATCATGCGCGGCGACCTCAACGAGCTCCTGTACGACCTCACCCGCCGCGACGTCGAGTACGTCTTCGACGACTCCGTCACGGGCATCGCGGCGGACGGCACGGTGACGTTCGAGCGCTCGGCGCCCCGCAGGTTCGACCTGGTCGTCGGGGCCGACGGCGCGCACTCCAACACCAGGAGGATCGCCTTCGGCGAGGAGTCCCGGTACGCCCGCGACCTCGGCTACTACATCTCCATCTGCACCGTCCCCAACACCCTGGGCCTGGACCGCGAGGAGGCCGTGCACGTGGCCCCCGGCCGGACCGCGAACGTCTACAGCACCCGCCAGGACACCCGCGCCAAGGCGCTGTTCATGTGGTCGTCCGAGCCGCTGGCCTACGACCACCGCGACGTCGAGGGCCAGAAGGAGCTGCTGGTGAAGGCCATGGCGGGGGTCGGCTGGGAGGTGCCCGCGCTGCTGGAGTCCGTACGCGACGCCAAGGACTTCTACTTCGACTCGGTCACCCAGATCCACATGGACCGCTGGTCCACGGGGCGCGTCGTGCTGGTGGGCGACGCGGCGTACTGCGCCTCGCCGGCCGCCGGGCAGGGCACGAGCCTGGCGCTCGTGGGCGCGTACGTGCTGGCCGGCGAGCTGGCCGGCGGCGGCGGGACGGAGGGCTACGAGCGCGAGATGCGCGAGTTCGTCGAGGCCAACCAGGCGCTCGGGCCGGCCAACGTCAAGGGCATGGTGATCGGCTCGTCCCTGGCCGTCTGGCTCCAGACCAGGATGATCAGGCTGCTCCCGCACCTGCCCGGCCGCGACCGGATGATCGACAGGATCGCCGGCCCCATCCACCGCGCCGCGAACGCCATCTCGCTCAAGAATTATTCGGAATGAAGCGTTCCGTTCTGCTATAGTAAGAGCAGAACATTCCGTTCCGAAGAAAAAGGGGTTCGCCATGACCATCCTCGTCACCGGAGCCACCGGGACCGTCGGCCGTCTCGTCGTCGAGGAGCTCCTCGCGGCCGGGCAGCACGTACGCGCCCTGACCAGGAACCCCGCCAAGGCCGGACTCCCCGAGAGCGTCGAGGTCGTCGCCGGTGACCTCGCCCGGCCCGAGACGCTGAAGGACGCCTTCGAGGGCGTCACCGGCGCGCACTTCATCAACTTCGCGGGCGACGACTACGCGCCCCTGCCGGACGGCGCCGCGATCGTGGAGCTGGCCGTCAAGGCGGGCGTGCAGCGGGTCACCGTGCTGGGCGGCCGCGAGGACGGCCCGCTCGAGCAGGCGCTGGCCGCGACCGACCTGGAGTGGACGCTGCTGCACCCGGTCGAGTTCATGTCCAACACGCTGCGCTGGTGGGCGCAGACGGTGAAGACGGAAGGCGTCATCAAGGAGCCGTTCGGCGACCGGCTGAGCGCCCTCGTGCACGAGCGCGACATCGCCGCCGTGGCCGCGACGGTGCTGGTCGAGGGCGGCCACGGCGGCAGGACGTACGTGCTGACGGGTCCCGAGGCGATCACGCTCAGGCAGAAGGTCGAGATCCTGGGCACGTCGATCGGCAGCCGCGTCGAGTACGTGGAGCTGACCGTGGACGAGGCGCGGGCCAAGTGGGCCGCCGACGGCATGGGCGAGCAGACCATCGAGTTCCTCGTGCAGGCCCTGGGCAACACCCCGGAGGTCGGCTACACGGTGGTCCCGACCGTGCGCGAGGTCACCGGCCGGGACGCGCGCAGCTTCGCTCAGTGGGCCTCGGAGAACGCCGACGCGTTCCGGGTGTGATCGGTGACCTCGGGATGGTCCTCGACCGGAGTCCGCTTACCGAGCAGGTGCAGGTCGAGGAAGCTGACCAGGTGAGCGCGGGTGATCCGCAGCGCCCGCGCGCCGTCCAGCTCCTGCGCGGGCAGACCGAGCGCCGGCCTGAGCACCGCGTAGTCGACGAACGCCGAGTGGTCGGTCCCCGCCACCGTGATCCAGCGCTTCCAGCCCTTCAGGTTGACCCAGGCCTTGTCCCAGGAGCCGTAGCCGGGGGCGTGCCCCGGCGCCCCGACCAGCATGAACGGCCGGTCGAGCGGCTCGTCCAGCGCGAACGTGCCGTCCAGGTTGACGCCGGCCTTGATCCGGGTGTCGGCCAGCATGGTCTGGGCGGTGGCGTACCCGCCCATGGAGTGGCCGACCATGGCGATCCTCGACCGGTCGATCGCCTTGCCCCACCGGCCCTTGACCAGCTCGCCGAGCACGAACCGCACGTCCTTGACCCGGCTCGCGGCCACCTTGACGTTGTCCTGGCCCTTCACGCAGGCCAGGCAGGTGGTGGTCCGGCCGTCGGGGAACGTGGTCGCGACCGACTCGTACGTGTGCTCCACCGCCGCCACCAGGTATCCCCTGCTCGCCAGCTCCTCGGCCAGCGAGGTCAGGGTGGCGCGCGGGAAGGAGAAGCCCGGCGACATGACGACCAGGGGCAGCCTGCCCCCTCTCACGGGGGCGTCGAGCCTGGCGTACGTCCTGGTCTTCGTGAGCGCGTCCGGGGAGACGCCCGGGAAGCCCTTCACGATGGCGGCCGACTCCTGGGGCGTCACGTACGGCGCGGGCCGCCCCACGGCCTTCCTGGCCGGGTACCAGAGCGAGACCATCAGCTCCCGCCGGGACGCCTCGGGGTTCCAGGGGTCGGGGCGGCTCGAATCCACGAGGTGCAGGCTGGTCGTGCCGACGGGCCTCGGCCCGGTCGGCTTCGGAAGGGCGAGGTCGGCCGCCTGCGCCGGAGCGGCTCCGGCGAGGACGGCCAAGGACATCGCGACTGTCGCGAGGGTTTTACGCATGGGCCCAGGCTGGTGCCGGAGGCCGCCGCCCGGGACGCCCCGATCGTCGATCGGCTCTTACTACTTTCGTCGTAATGTCCCTTTCCGGGCGGCCCATACGCTGTGAGGCATGCGGTTCGTGCTGCTCGGCGCCGGTGTGTTCGCGGCCTCGCTGTTCGTGGTGCAGGGGCAGGCCGGGGTGCCGTCGAGCCTGCCGCTCCCGGTGCTCGTCGCGGTCGCCACGGTCGCGGGCCTGGCCGCCTGGCAGGCGCGGCGGTCCTGGTGGCCGCTGGCCGCGGTGGGCGCCGCCGGCTACGTGTGGCTGGTGATGTGGCCGCCGCTGCTGGTGGCCTCCTACTTCGCGGGCCTCACCCTGAGCGGGCGCCGCCTGGCCGCCTACCTCGGCGGCTGCCTGGCCGTGTGCGGAGTCGCCGCGCTCGCGGGCGCGGGGCGGAGCGGCCCGTACGAGCTGATGACCGCCACCACGGGCAACGCGCTGATCCTGGCGCTGGCCGTGATCGGGCTGCCGCTGGCACTCGGCCTCCTGGTACGCACCCGCCGGGACGCGGCCAGGGAGCGTGCGGAACGCCGCGAGCACGAGCAGGTCATGCGGGCCGAGCAGACCAGAGCGCAGGAGCGGGCCAGGATCGCCAGGGAGATGCACGACGTGGTCGCGCACCGGGTCTCGCTCATGGTGCTGCACGCGGGGGCGCTGGAGATGCGGGCGTCCGACGAGGAGACCGAGCGGGCCGCCGCCCTGATCGGCGGAATCGGGCGCGAGGCCCTGGCGAACCTGCGCGACGTGCTCGGCGTCCTGCGCACGCCCGAGAACCCTCCGCTCCGGCCACCGCCCGCCCTGGGGGACCTCGACCGGCTGCTCGACCAGTCCCGTGCCCTGGGCATCGCGGTGACCAGGCACGACGAGGGCGAGGCGCGGCCGGTCGAGCCGACCGTGGAGCGGACGGCGTACCGGGTGGTCCAGGAGGCGCTGACCAACGTGCACAAGCACGCGGGCGACGCCGCCACGGACGTGCTCATCCGCTACGGGCCCGAGGAGCTGGAGGTGGAGGTGCGCAACGAGGCGCCGAAGGAGCCGCCCGGGGAGCTGCCCGGCGCGGGCTGGGGCCTGGTGGGCCTGCGGGAACGGGTGGAGCTGCTCGGCGGCACCCTGCGTACCAGCGCCCAGGACGGCGGTGGCTTCCTCGTGAGCGCCAGGATCCCGGCATGATCAGGGTGCTCGTCGTGGACGACGAGGAGCTCGTCCGTTCGGGGCTGCGGCTGATCCTGGAGGCGGCGGGCGACATCGCGGTCGCCGGCGAGGCCCGCGACGGCGCCGAGGCCGTCTCCGCCGTGCGGCGGCTGCGGCCCGAGGTCGTGCTGATGGACGTCCGCATGCCGGGCATGGACGGCCTGACCGCCGCCGCGCGGCTCCTGTCCGTGCCGGACGCGCCCAAGTTGATCATGCTGACCACGTTCGACCTGGACGAGTACGTGCACGAGGCGCTACGCCTGGGCGCGGTCGGGTTCCTGCTCAAGGACACCCCGCCGAGAGAGCTGGCCGCCGCCGTCCGCACGGTCGCCGGCGGCCAGGCCATGCTCTCGCCCTCGGTCACCAAGCGCCTGATCGCGTCGTACGCCAACCGCGCCCCCTCCCGCGCCGAGGTGGCGCGCAGGCAACTCGACCGGCTCACCGGGCGGGAGGAGGACGTGATCAGGGCCGTCGCCCGCGGCCTGTCCAACGCCGAGATCGGCCGCGAGCTACGCCTGACGGAGGCGACGGTGAAGGCGCACGTCAGCCGCGTGCTGGCCAAGCTGGGCCTGGCCAACCGCGTCCAGGCCGCCATCCTGGTCCACGACGCCGACCTGGGCTAGACCTGGGCTAAGCGTCGACGGCGTCCGCGTAGTAGCAGGCCGCCTGGGCCTCGGGCACGGCCGGCAGGATGTCCAGCAGCTCCGAACGGCACCTGGCGTCCACCCCCGCCTCGGCCGCCTTCCCGGAGGCGAGCACCTGGCAGCGGGCGTGGAAGCGGCACCCGCCCGGGATCCGGGTCGGGTCCGGCGGCTCGCCGGTCAGCACCACCCGCTCGGGAGACTCCGGCAGCACCGACATCAGGGCCTGCGTGTACGGGTGCCGCGGCGCGGTCAGCACCTGCTCCACCGGCCCCGACTCGACGATCCGGCCCAGGTACATGACCGCCACCCGGTCGGCGATGTTCCAGGCCAGGCCCAGGTCGTGGGTGACGACCAGCGCCGACAGCCCCAGCTCGTCGCGCAGCCGCAGCATCAGAGCCAGGATCTCGCCGCGTACGGAGGCGTCCAGCGAGGCCACCGGCTCGTCGGCGATCAGCACCTTCGGGTTCAGCGCCAGCGCCCCGGCGATCACCACGCGCTGCCGCTGCCCGCCGGACAGCTCGTGCGGGTAACGCAGGAAGAACCGGTCCGGCGGCCGCAGCCCAGCCCTGGACAGGGCCTCGGCCACGACCTCCCGCTCGTCCGGCAGGCCGTGGATGCGCGGCCCTTCGGCGACCGCCTCGTACACGGTGTGCCTGGGGTTGAGCGAGCCGGTCGGGTCCTGCAGGACGAGCTGCACCTGCCTGCGGTACGCCTTGAGCGCCCTGGAGCCGTAGTCCAGGGCGGCGCCGCCGTAGCGGACCTCGCCCGAGGTGGGGCGTTCGAGGCCGAGCAGCGTGCGCGCCAGCGTGGTCTTGCCGCAGCCCGACTCGCCGACCAGGGCCACGATCTCGCCCTCGCCGACGGCCAGGTTCACGCCGTCCACGGCCTTGGCGCGGCGGCCGCGCGAGGAGAACTCCACGCGCAGGTCGCGGGCCTCCAGCAGGCTCGGCCGGGCCGTCGAGACCGCCTCGGCGGTGGTCTGCGTCTCGGTCATGAGGCCCCCTCCTTCTCGCGTACGTGCACGCAAGCGGCGGTACGGCGCTCACCCGCGGGCCACAGCTCCACGTCCAGCGTGGCGCATTCGTCCAGCGCGACCGGGCAGCGCGGGTGGAACGAGCAGCCGCCCGGGAGCTGCATCGGGTCGGGCGGGTCGCCTCCGAGGCCCTTCGGGGCCAGCCGCGAGGCCGGGTCACCGACCGTGGGGAACGCCGCCGCCAGCGCCCGGCTGTAGGGGTGCTTGGCGTCGTGGAACACCTCGGCGGACGGCCCGTACTCGACGACGCGGCCCGCGTACATGACCGCGAGCTGCCCGCACACGTCCGCCAGCACCGACAGGTCGTGCGAGATCATGATCAGCGAGATGCCGTGCTCGGCGACCAGCTCCTTGATCAGCGTCAGGACCTGGGCCTGCACCATCACGTCGAGCGCGGTGGTCGGCTCGTCGGCGATGATCAGCCGGGGCGAGCAGGCCAGCGCCATCGCGATCATCACGCGCTGCCGCTGCCCGCCGGACAGCTCGTGCGGGTAGCTGCGGGCCCGCCAGGTGGGCAGGCCGACCTGTTCGAGCAGCTCGGCCACGCGCTTGCGGGCGGCCTCCGGCTTGGCCAGGCCGTGGACGAGCAGCGGCTCGGCGATCTGGTCGCCGATCCTGCGCACCGGGTTGAGCCCGTGCTGCGCGCCCTGGAACACGATCGAGGCCTCGGCCCACCGTACGGCGCGCATGCGGCCCCACTTCATGGTGAGCACGTCCTCGCCGTCGAGCAGGATCCGGCCACCGACGCGCGCGTCGCGGGGCAGGAGCCGCATCAGCGCCATGGCCAACGTCGATTTGCCGGATCCCGACTCGCCGGCGACTCCGAGTGCCGCCCCGGAGTCGAGCGTCAGCGACACACCGCGCACGGCGGGCACCTCGCCCGAGGCGATGCGGTACGTCACCGACACGTCGTCGAGTTCGAGAAGACTCATGCCGCCCTCCTGAGCCGCGGGTTCAGCACGGCCTCCAGCGCCCGCCCGACGAGGGTGAACGCCATGACGACGGCCAGGATGGCGAGACCGGGGATGAGGATGTACCACCACGCGCCCTGCGTGGCCGCTCCGTAGTCGTAGGAGGAGCGCAGCATGGTCCCCCATGACGTCTTGTTCGCGCTGGCGCCCAGGAAGGCCAGCGTGGACTCGGTGACGATCGCGCTGGCCACCTCCAGCGTGGTGCTGGCCAGCAGCAGCGGCGCCACGTTGGGGAGCACGTGCCGGGTGGTGATGTGCCAGTGCCCGCCGCCGAGCGCCTTCGACCGCTCGATGTACGGCCGGGCCTCCACGGCGAGCGTCTGCGCACGGATCAGGCGGGCGGTCGACGGCCAGGAGGTGACCGCGATCGCCATGATCACCGTGAACGTGGTGCCGCCCAGGATGGCCGCCAGCACCAGCGCGGTCACCAGCGAGGGCAGCACCAGGAACCAGTCCGTGACCCGCATGAGCGTGCCGCCGGCCCAACCGCGGAAGTGCCCCGCGGCGATGCCGATGACCGTGCCGATCACGATGCTGAGCAGGGCGGCCAGGAAGCCGATGAGCAGGGACGTGCGCGAGCCCCACCAGATCATCAGCAGGATCGAGCGGCCGGACTCGTCGGTCCCGAAGGGGAAGTCGAGGCTCGGCGCGGCGAACTTGCCCCCGGTGGCGTCGACGACGCTGGTCACACCCTCGTCGATGAACAGCGGCGCGATCAGTGCGAACACCACGGCGATGAGCAGGACCACCATCCCGGCGAGGCCTGCTCGGTGGGTGCGGAACTCGGCCCAGAACCGGCTCAGGACGAGCCGTCTGCGGGCCGCGGCGACGCTGGTCATGCTGACCTCACTCTCGGGTCGAGCATGTGGTAGACCACGTCGGCCAGCGTGTTCATGAGGATCACGGCCACGGTGATCAGCAGGAACGTCCCTTGCATGAGCGTGAAGTCAGGCACCTTGATCGCGCGGTAGAACAGCTGCCCCAGTCCGGGCCAGGTGAAGATCGTCTCCACGGTGACCGCGCCGCCGACCACGAAGCCGATGCGCATGAACACCAGCGTCACCGTGGGCAGCAGCGCGTTGGGCACCGCGTGGCGCCGCCGGACCTCGTCGTCCCGGAGTCCCTTGGCCCTGGCCACGGTCACGTAGTCCTGGCTGACCTCCTCCAGCAGCGACGAGCGCATGATCAGCAGGTACTGGGCGTAGACCACGCCCACCAGGGTCAGGCACGGCAGGACCATGTGCGAGGCCACGTCCAGCACGTACGCGAAGCCGTCGGGCGCGTCCACGCTCTCGATGCCCCTGAACGGGAAGAGGCCGGGAATGGGCCCGATGCCGACGCCGAGCACCATCATCAGCAGCAGACCCAGCCAGAACGTGGGCACCGACCAGAGCACCAGCGACACGCTGGTGGAGAAGCGGTCGAACTTGGTGCCCGGCCGCCACCCGGACCGCGTGCCCTGCCAGATCCCGAGGCTGACGGCGATGACCAGACCCGTGCCCGCGAGGAGCAGCGTCGGGCCGATGCGCTCGCCGATCAGGTCCAGGACCGGGCGCTTGTACTCGTAGGACGTGCCCAGGTCGAGCCTGAGCGTGTTGCCCACGAAGTCGAAGAACTGCTGGAGCACCGGCTTGTCCAGGCCGAGCCGGTGGCGTTCGAGGTTGAGCTGGTCCGGCGTCATGTTGCGGCCCTGCGCCAGGTTGCGCACCGGGTCGCCGGGCAGCAGCCGGAACACGAAGAACGTCCCGACGATCACCATGGCGATGCTGAACAGCGCCCCACCGGCCTTGGACAGCGCGTACTGCAGCGTGCCGCGGCTGGTGGAGCGCTCATCACCAGGGCCCGCCGCCTGGACGGCGGGCTCTGCTGCTTCTAGCGGAGTGGTCATTCGCGCTCGTCTGCGACGCTCTTACGCCGCCTGCTCAGGAAGAATCCCGCCAGGCCGATGACCACGACGCCACCCACGATGCCGGCGATGAGGCCAGTGTTGGAGCCGCCGCCGCCGCTGCCGCCGCTCGCCGCCGCGGCCTTGACGTCCACGGTGTAGAACGGCCAGTAGCCGCTGCCGCCGTAAAGGAGGCCCTTGTCCTCGGGGATCGGGGTGATGCTGGTGACCCGGTCCTTGCGGTAGCCCTCAAGGTCGTTCGGGTAGTAGATCGCGATGACCGGGGCCTCGGTGTAGAGCCGCTCCTCCATCTTCTTGATGGTCTCGGCGCGCTTGGGCCGGTCGAGCTCCTTCAGCTGCTCCTGGTAGAGCTTCTCGAAGGTCTCGTCGCAGAAGAACGACTCGGTGCCGCCGCCCTCGCCGCCCGGGGCCGGCCTGCGGCTGCACAGGTGCGTGGCCAGGACCTCCTCGGGGTCGGGGTTGACCGACCAGCCGCTGATCGCGATGTCGAAGAGACCGGTGACGCCCGTCTGCTCGGTGAACTTGCTGGAGTCGAGCTTCACGGTGGTCAGCGTGATGCCGATCTCCTTGAAGAAGCCCGTCAGGTATTCGGCGAGCTTGTCCTCGACCGGGGTGTCGGTGTGGATGCTGAAGCGGAACTCCAGCTTGCGCTTGCCGTCGGGCATCGTACGGATGCCGTCGGAGCCCTTCTTGTAGCCGGCGTCGTCGAGGATCTTGTTGGCCTTGGCGGGGTCGTAGGTGACCTTCGCGTCGCCCGTGGCCTCCCAGAAGAAGTCCTTGAACATCGGCGGCACGATCGAGCCGTCGGCGGGCTTGGCCAGGCCGTTCTGGACCTCGTCGACCAGCTTCTGCTTGTCGATGGCGTAGTGCAGAGCCTGGCGGACCTTGACGTCCTTCAGGGCCGGGTGGCCGTCACCGACGGGCTTGTTGTCGGTGGTGGTGGCGCCGTGGTTGATCTGCAGGTACGCCGCGCGGCGGCCCTGGGTGTTCCACGCCTCGATGTTCTGGTCGTTCTGGATGGCCTCGAACTCGGCCGGGGACATGCGGCCGAGCAGGTCGATGTCACCGTTCTTGAGGCCGGCGACGGCGGCCTGCGGGTTGTCGTAGAAGATGACCTGCAGCTCGTCGATCTTGGGCTTGCCCCGCCAGTAGTTGGGGTTGGCCTGCAGCTTGACGTACTGGTCCTTCTTGTGCTCGATCGCGATGTACGGGCCGCTGGTGACGGCCGGGTACTTCTCGGCGTCGTAGTTGGCCATGTCGGTGACCGACTCCCAGACATGCTTGGGCATGATCGGGATCGGGTTGTCCAGCATGGACGCCTGCGGCGACTTGAGCTTGATCGTCAGGTCCTGGCCGCTGGCTGTGACGCTCTCGAAGTTCTCGACCGCCGGGCCGTTGGCCGTCTTGGCGGCCTCGTCCGTCATGATCTTGTTGAACGTCCAGGCCGCGTCATCGGCCGTGACCGGCTTGCCGTCCGACCACTTGGCCGCGCGGATCTTGAACGTCCACGTGAGCCCGTCGGGCGACGTGGTCCACGACTCGGCCAGGTCGGCGCTGGGCTGCAACGTCTTGGAGTCCGGCACCGTGAGGAAGCCGTACATCCAGCGGTGGATCGACGTCGATACCAGGCGGACCGCCAGGAACGGGTTCATCGAGTCCATCGTCTGCGTGGCCCCGACGCGCAGTACCTTCTTCCCCGCCGCGGGCTCCTGGGCATGGGCGGCTGTCGCGCCCTGACCCGCCACTAACAGCGCGACACCCAGCGCTGCCAGGCGCGCGATCCATTTCCTCATATGTGCCTCACCTTCAGGCGGGGGTTTTCCTGTGTAGAAGAAGGCACACCATAGGGAGTCCGCGTGTCAACGCGCTGCGGAAAATTGTTTCATTCTCGTTTCCTTTTGCGGTGTAAATTTTCAGTCCCCTTGGGGCTGCCGTGATGCGGCACCCCCGAGGGGACGATGAGGCATCCTACGGGGCGATCAGTGGCAGCCGCCGGAGCCGCAGCACGAACCCCCCGCCTGCGGCAGGAGCTCGATCGCCCCCGCAAGCTCGTAGCCGGCCTCCACCACCGCCGCGTCGATCAGCACGCGGTCGATCGGCGCCTCGCTCGTGACGGTCACGGCCTTGGCCGCCAGGTCCACCTGGACCCCGCTCACGCCCGCGACCTTGCCGACCTCCTCGGTCACGGCGCTCACGCAGTGACCGCAGGTCATGCCCTCAACCTGGTACGTCGTGACGGTCATGCCTCGCTCCTTCACTCCTTGATCCTTGGCCGCCACTATACCCCCTAGGGGTAAAGGTGCATACTACGGCCGCGCCCGGAAAGGGGGAGAGGGAAGCACTCAGCCCCAAGGGGGAGATCACATGTTGGACGGCAAGACCATCGCATTCCTCGTCGCTCCCGAGGGAGTGGAGCAGGTGGAGCTCACGGAGCCGTGGAAGGCGGTCAAGCAGGCGGGCGGCACGCCCAAGCTCGTCTCCACCAAGCGGGGCCAGATCCAGGCGTTCCACCACCTGGACAAAGGCGACCGGTTCGCCGTGGACGACACGGTGGAGAACGCCGACCCGGCCTCGTTCGACGGCCTCGTGCTCCCTGGCGGCGTCGCGAACCCCGACTACCTGCGGATGGACCCGCGGGCCGTCCGGTTCGCCCGCGCCTTCTTCGACCTGGGCAAGCCCGTGGCCGCCATCTGCCACGCGCCCTGGACGCTGATCGAGGCGGACGTCGTGCGCGGCCGTACGATCACGTCCTGGCCGAGCCTGCGGACCGACCTGCGCAACGCGGGGGCGACGTGGGCGGACCAGGAGGTCGTGATCTGCACGTCAGGGCCCAACACCCTGGTCAGCAGCCGCAAGCCGGACGACCTCAAGGCCTTCTGCCAGGCCGCTACCGACGCGTTCGCGGAGTAGCCGCACCCTGGAGCAGGGTCTCGGCCAGGCCCCTGACCGCGGACTTGAGCCGCGCCACCCCGCCGTCCGCCATGACGTGCCGGGCCAGATCGGCATCGAAGGAGCCCAGCAGCGCGTGGGCGGCGAACTCCGCGTCCAGGCCACCTTCCGGCCGGGCCGCGGCGATCAGGGCCGTCACGTGCGCGTGCCAGCGCAGGTAGGTCGGATCGCGGTACTTGTCCTCGGCGCAGGCCCGCTCGTGCGCGGCGAAGAGCGCCAGGTTCCGCTCGGCCAGCTCGCACAGCTCGTCCAGGAAGGCCGTCAGCCGGCCCTCGGGCGGCGTGCCGGGCCCGAGCGCGGAGCCGGGCGTCTCGATGGCCAGCGCCAGCGCGGCGGCCCGCTCGGCGAGCAGCTCCTGGAACAGCCCGGTACGGCTGCCGAAGCGCCGGAACAGCGTGCCCTTGCCGACCCCCGCCGCCGCGGCCACCCTGTCGAGGGAGATGTGCTCGGCGCCGTGGGCGGCGAGCAGCTCCTCCGTGGCCCGCAGGATCGCCTCCCGATTCCGGGTCGCGTCTGACCGCACCGGCCTTACCTCCTCTTGCAAGCGGACCGTCGGTCCTCATACTATCCCTGCCATCGAAGCGGACCGACAGTCCGCATCCTGACAGCGGGGAGAATGAGCATGCGTGCGTTGGTCGCGGGCCCGGGAGCCGAGGGACGCTTCGCGGAGGTGCCGGAACCCGAGCCGGGGCCCGGGCAGGCGCTCGTCGAGGTCCGTCACGCGTCCGTCAACTTCAGCGACCTGCGGCACATGGGTCGCCTGCCGGAGGGCACCGTGCTCGGCTACGACGCCGCCGGAGTCGTCCTGCGCGCCGCCGAGGACGGCACGGGACCGCGCGAGGGGGCGCGGGTGGCGGCGTTCGGGGCGGGCGCGTGGGCCGAGCGGGCGGCGTTCGACACCGGCTCGCTCGCGGTGGTCCCCGACGGGGTGGACCTGGTACGCGCCGCCGCGCTCCCGATGGCCGGCCTCACGGCGCTGCGTTCGCTGCGGGCCCCCGGACCCGCGCCGGGCTCGCGCGTCCTGGTGACCGGGGCGTCGGGAGCCGTGGGACGGCTGGCCGTGCAACTGGCCGGGCGCGCCGGCGCCCACGTCATCGCCTCCGTCAGCAGACCGGAACGCGCCGAGCGACTGGCGGCCGGCCTCGGAGCTCCCGTCGACATCGTGGTGGGCCTGGACGGGGTCGAGCCGGTCGACGTCGTGATCGAGACGGTCGGCGGCCCGGCGCTCGTCGCCGCCTGGGCCCTGCTGAAGCCCGGCGGCAACCTCCAGAGCGTCGGCTGGGCCTCCGGGCAGCCCGCCGTCTTCCCCCCGAACTCGACCTTCTCCCTGGGCCGGGCCAGGTCGCTCAACTCCTTCGGCGACGTGACGGCCCCCGCCGACGACCTCGCCCACCTGCTCGCCCTCGTGGCCGCGGACGACATCTCCCTCGAAATCGGCCTGGCCGGCTCGTGGGAGGACCTGGACGACGCGAAGGCCGCCCAGCTCGGCGGTTCCCTCACCGGGAAGATCGTCCTGGCGGTTGGCCGAACGCCCTGACGGGCCCGAAACCCACCTGTAACGCCTTGTCGTCGCCAAAGAAATGGTCTAGATGTAGTCCAAATGGAGCGTCCTCCACGCCCCCAGGGAGACCTCAATGACCACTGAAGAGGATTCCAGGCGACTCGCCGAGCTCGGCTACAAGCAGGAGCTGGCCCGCACCTGGAGCGGTTTCTCCAACTTCGCCATCTCCTTCTCGATCATCTCCATCCTCGCCGGCTGCTTCACCACCTTCGGACAGGCCTGGAACTACGGTGGCCCGATCGCCATCTCCTGGGGCTGGCCGCTGATCTCCGCGTTCATCCTGATCATCGGTTTCTGCATGTCGGAGCTGGTGTCGGCGTACCCGACGGCGGGCGGCATCTACTGGTGGGCCGCCACGCTGGGCAAGCCGATCCACGGCTGGTTCACCGGCTGGCTCAACCTGATCGGCCTCATCGCCGTCACCGCGTCGGTGGACTACGGCTGCGCCACGTTCCTCAACATGACGCTCAAGCTGCTCACCGACGGCGCGTGGGAGGCCACGCTGCCACAGGCGTTCCTGCTGTTCGTGATCATCCTCGTGGCCCACGCGCTGATCAACATCTACAGCCACAAGCTCATCTCGCTGCTGCAGAACGTCTCGGTCTGGTGGCACGTCGCGGGCGCCGCGATCGTCGTCGGGATCCTGATCTTCGCGCCCGACCACCACCAGTCGCTCGGCTTCGTCTTCGGCGGCACGAACAACAACTCCGGCTTCGGCGCCGGCTCCGACGGGCTGTCGTTCTGGTTCTACGTGCTGCCGCTCGGCTTCCTGCTCACCCAGTACACGATCACCGGTTTCGACGCCTGCGCGCACGTGTCGGAGGAGACCCAGGGCGCCGCCAGGACCGCCGCCCGCGGGCTCTGGCAGTCGATCTTCTACTCGGCGATCGGCGGCTGGATCCTGCTGCTGTCGTTCCTGTTCGCGGCCACGAACGTGGACGAGATCAACAAGCAGTCCGGCTTCGTGGGAGCCATCTTCGAGACCGCGCTCTCAGCCCCGCTGGCCACCGTGGTGTTCGCGATCTCCACGATCGGCCAGTTCTTCTGCGGGATGAGCTGCGTGACGTCGATGTCGCGCATGACGTACGCGTTCTCCCGGGACCGCGGCGTGCCCGGCTGGCGGCTGTGGTCGAAGGTGGACCGCAACCGCACCCCGGTCAACGCGATCATCGGAGGCTGCGTCGTGGCCGCCCTGATCACCCTGCCCGCCCTCTACGCGCCTCCCGGGCTGACCACGCCGGTCGCGTTCCTGGCCGTCGTGTCGATCGCGGTCGTCGGCCTCTACCTGGCCTTCCTCATCCCGATCTGGCTCCGGCTCCGCGCGGGCGACGCCTTCAAGCCGGGCCCGTGGACGCTCGGCCGCAAGTACAAGGTGCTCTGCTGGATCGCCTGCGTCGAGATCGTCGTCGTGTCGATCTACTTCATCATGCCGATCTCGCCCGCCGGGGTGCCCGGCAACAAGGCCTTCGACTGGACCTCGGTCAACTACGCCCCGATCGCGGTCGGGGTGGTGCTGGTCGGCATCGCCCTGTGGTGGGCGCTGTCGGCCAAGCACTGGTTCACCGGCCCCCGCCGCACGGTCGACGAGGTCCCGATCTCCTGACCCGGCCCGCGGGTACGGCCACCGCGGCCGTACCCGCCTGCTTGCAAACTGCTAGCATTCCTCTATGGCAACGCTCTACATTCGCGATGTCCCCGAACCCGTAGCCGAGTCGTTGAAGGAGCGCGCGGCCGAGGCAGGCATGTCTCTTTCGGCTTACGTCGCGAGGGAGTTGGCAGACATCGCCGCCAGGCCGACCAATGCCGAAATCGTCAAGCGGCTCAAGTCTCGGGATCGATCCCAAGGGCCGTCCACCGCCGACATCCTCGACGCCGTCCACGAGGGCAGACGATGATCGTCATCGACTCGTCCGCGATGGTCGAGGCATTGGCGGGACGTGCGGCGGATGCCGAGCTCATCGACGCCCTCCAAGCGAGTATCCACGCCCCTCACCTGCTCGATGTCGAGGTTCTCTCGACCCTGCGGGGTCTCTCGCTCGGCGGCAAGCTCGGCACGGCCGCGGCGGAGCAGGCGCGAGCCGATTATCTCGCGCTGAAGATCGCCCGCTACGAGATCAAGGGCATCGCGGAGCGCATCTGGGAGCTGCGGCACAACTACACGTCCTACGACGCTTCCTATCTCGCACTCGCCGAAGCGCTCGAGGCCCCGCTCTACACCTGCGACGGCAAACTCGACGGTGGCGGACATGATGCCGACGTGCGGGTCTTTCCGCGCGGCTGAAGGAGCGCTCAGGAGGCTTCGAAGGCGGTGGCCACGGCCGTGCGGACCTCGGCCATCGAGGCCGTGCCCAGCTCGCGCTTGAGCGAGGTCATGTCCACGTCGGGCATGCCGCAGGCGACCGCCCAGTTCCACGGCTCCAGGTCGCCGTCCACGTTGAGCGCGAACCCGTGGCTCGTGACGCCCCGGCTCTGCCGCATCCCGATCGAGATGATCTTGCGGCCGGTCTCGGCGGTCCAGACACCGGTCAGCAGCTCCGAGCCCGGCGGCGTGTCGCGGCGCTCGGCGGGCAGCCCGAGCTTGCCCAGCGCCTCCACCAGCCGCAGCTCCACCTCGCGGACGTAGTCGACGATGCCCTGGTCCTCGGCGAGCTTGACGATCAGGTAGCCGACGAGCTGGCCCGGCCCGTGGTAGGTGAGCTGGCCGCCGCGCCCGGTCTCCATGACGGGGATGCCGCGCTCGGGCGCCGGTAGGTGGGCCATCGGCGTGCGGCGCCCGATCGTGTAGACCGACGGGTGGCTGAGCAGCCACAGCGTGTCCGGCCGCTCGTCCCGCTGGCGCTGCCCGACGAGGTCGGTCATGCGCTCCATCGCGGCGTCGTAGTCGACGAGATCGTCCTGGACGAGTGTCAGCGGCCTTGCCCTCATCCTTCGAGGATAAGCGGCATCCCGGGCATCGGCGCACGCGGCCCGGACCGCCGTTCCTCGCCCGCCGCGTCGAGGATCCGCACACCGTCGCGGATCTGGTCGCCGAGGTCTTCGTGGCGGTGCTGGACTCGGCCCACACCTACCGCGCCGACCTCGGCACCGAGATCGCCTGGCTGTACGGCGTGGCGCGCAGGACGATCTCGGCCGAGCGGCGGCGGGCGTACAAGCAGTACCGGCTGACCGACCGGGTGAGCGGGCGACCGGTCGAGCCGGCCGTCCGCCGATCCACGGCGGGCGGCCCACCGGCGCCTGTCGCGGACGTCACGCCGCCGAACGGTAGCCCCTCGGCTCCTCCGGGATGAGGATCCACATGACGACGTAGACGACCCACAGCGGCCCGGGGATGAGCGACAGCAGGAGCCACAGGATCCGGACGAGAGTGGGCGGCAGGCCCATCTTGTCGGCGAGACCGCCGCAGACGCCGGCCAGAATCCTGTGCTCTCGTGAGCGGTACATGATGTTTCCTCCGTGTGTGACGACCTACCTGTTCAACGGACGGACAGGCCGACGGACTCCCGTCAGGAACCCTGAGAAAACCCTGTAAGGGTCAGCCACTCATGTGCCATGCCCAGATGTCGGCTGGTCAGTCCCCGTGCCGGGTCCACGTGGATGAGCAGGAAGTCAGCCAGACCCTGATGCACCCTGAGATACTCCTCGTCCTCCGCCCACACCTGGTCGTCGAACCAGACGAACGGCCGCCGGCCCACATAGCGGGCCACGTGCTGCGTCTTGAACATCTCCCCGCGCTCCGAGACCACGTTCGGGTCCACGGGGATGACGGGCAGCGAGGGCAGGCCGATCCTGGGAGCGATCCAGTCGTTGGCGTGGTGCTCCCACGTCGTCGCCCAGACCAGCTCGGAGCCGGTCGCCAGGGCCAGGTCGAGGAGCCTGCGGCCGTGGCGCGGGTTGAGGTGCACGGTGTAGACCTCGCCGTCGATCGTGCACCGGTAGCGCCGGAAGTCCGGAGTGGGCCGGCCCATCGGGTTGAGCACGCCGTCCACGTCCAGCAGCAGCAGTGGTTTCATCCGGCCCGGTACTCCTGCGGGCTGACGCCGCGTACCCGCTTGAAGGCGGCGCTGAGCGCGAACGGGCTCCCGTACCCCACCTTCCTGGCCACCGAGCCGATCGTCGCGTTCGGCTCCCGCAGCAGGTCGGCGGCCAGCGCCAGGCGCCAGTCCGTGAGGAAGGACATCGGCGGCTCGCCGACCAGCTCGGTGAAGCGCCTGGCCAGCGACGCTCTGGACACGCCCACCTCGGTGGCCAGCGCGGCGACCGTCCACGGGTGCGCCGGGTTGTTCTGCAGCAGGCGCATGGCCCGGCCCACCACCGCGTCGCCCATCGCGCGGTACCAGGCGGGCGCCTCGTTCGCGTGAGTGGCGAACCACGAGCGCAGCACCGCGATGAGCAGCAGGTCGAGCAGCCGGTCGAGGACCGCCTCCTGGCCCGGCTCGTCCTTGACGATCTCGGCGCCGAGCAGCGAGATGATCGGGTCTCCCGGCTGGACGAGCAGTTGCGGCAGCGCGTCCAGCAGCCGCCTGCTGACCTCGCCCTCCAGGTTGTACGTGCCGGTGAGCAGCACGGTGCCCCCTGACGGGTCGTTCCCCCACGTGCGCACGCCCATCGACATGGTGTCGTAGGGCGACTCGCCGTCGATCGTGCGGCACTCCTGGCCGGGGAGGATGACGACCTGCGGCTTGAGGCCGGGCTCCGAGGCCACCGTGTACGGCCGCGGCCCCCGGGCGATCGCGACCTCCCCCGGCGACAGGCGCACGGGCTCGCCCGAGTCGAACGCGATCCACGACTCCCCGCGCACCTGCGCGATCAACGACAGCGGGGCCTCGTCCTGGATGCGCATCGACCAGGGCGGATCCAGGATCGAGCGGAGCAGGAAGGCGCCACGGGCCCGCGGGCCGTCCAGTAGCGCCGCCAGCTGGTCCATGGGTTAGACGATCGCATATGCCATTGCGCTTCTCAACCATGGAGAGTCTTATGGGTATGGCGGCTTACTAGATATATGACGATTCTGGTTCTGGGCGGCACGGGCAAGACCGGCCGCCGCGTGGTTGACCGCCTCAACGCTCTCGGCCTGCCCGTGCGGATCGGGTCCCGCCCCCTCTTCGACTGGCAGGACCGCTCCACGTGGCCGGCGGCCCTCGACGGCGCGACGGCCGTCTATCTCGCCTATGTCCCCGATCTGGCCTTCCCCGGCGCGTACGAGGACGTCAAGGCGTTCACGGAGCTGGCCGTGAGCGGCGGCGTGCGGCGGCTGGTCCTGCTGTCCGGGCGGGGCGAGCCGGAGGCGGAGGCCAGCGAGCGGACCGTGCGGGAGTCCGGAGCCGAGTGGACGATCGTCCGCTGCAGCTGGTTCATGCAGAACTTCAGCGAGGGCTTCTTCTACGACCAGGTGCTCGAAGGCGTCATCGCGCTGCCGGTCGCCGACGTCCCCGAGCCGTTCGTGGACGTGAACGACATCGCGGACGTGGCCGCCGCCGCGCTCAGCCGGGACGGCCACGCGGGCCGGCTCTACGAGCTCACCGGGCCGCGGCTGCTGACGTTCGCGCAGGCGGCCGAGGAGCTGTCCAGGGCCACCGGCAGGGAGATCTCGTTCGCGCGGGTGACGCCGGAGGAGTACGTGACCGCGGCCGTCAAGAACGGCGTGCCCGAGGAGGAGGCCGCGGGGCTGGCCGCGCTGTTCACCGGCATCCTGGACGGCCGCAACGCCTCGGTGGCGGACGGCGTGCGGCAGGCGCTCGGCCGCCCGGCCCGCGACTTCACCGACTACGCCGAGGCCGCCGCCGCGATGTGGCAGCGCCTCTGAGATCTCACGGGGTCGGTGCTCCTCGTGGCCGTACGGGACTCTGTACGCGACGCGAGCAACCCACCGGCCCCGGCATCCGCTAGCCTCACCCTCGTCACTCCCGCGTTCTCGGAAGGTTGTCGTCGTGATCGGCTGGCTAGAAGCGGTGGTTCTGGGGTTGGTCCAGGGGCTCACGGAGTTCCTGCCGATCTCCTCCAGCGCCCACATCCGGGTGGTCTCCGCCATCGCCGGCTGGCAGGACCCAGGGGCGGCGTTCACCGCCGTCATCCAGATCGGCACCGAGCTGGCCGTGCTGATCTATTTCCGCAAGGAGATCTGGGAGATCATCTCCACCTGGACCAGATCCCTGTTCAACAAGGACCTGCGCGGTCACTGGGCCGCCCGCATGGGGTGGTACATCATCGTCGGCTCGCTGCCGATCGTGGTGCTCGGCGTGACGTTCAAGGACCAGATCGAGACCGTCTTCCGCGACCTGCGCCTGGTGGGCACCACGCTGATCGTCTTCGCCCTCCTCCTCTGGTTCGCCGACCGCACCGCCCGCAACAAGCTCACGCTGGAGAAGCACCTCAGCTTCCCCCACGCCATCGTGTACGGCTTCGCCCAGGCGCTCGCCCTGATCCCCGGCGTGTCCCGCTCGGGCGGCACCACGACCGCCGGCCTGCTGCTCGACTACCGGCGCGAGGACGCCGCCAAATACTCGTTCCTGCTGGCCATCCCCGCCGTGCTGGGCTCGGGCGTCTTCGAGCTGCGCGAGATCGGCAAGGGCCCGGCCCCCGAGTGGGGGCCGACGATCCTCGCCACGGTCATCTCGTTCGTCGTCGGATACCTGGCCGTGGCCTGGTTCCTGCGTTACATCAGCACCCACCGCTTCACCGGCTTCGTGATCTACCGGATCGTCCTGGGCTTCTTCCTCATCCTCGCGGTCACGGCGGGCTGGATCCCGGCCCTAGGCTGACACGAGGGCAGGAGCCGGATAGTACGCCGCCCACGCCTCGTCGCCCATGCGCAGGATCTTCAACCCGGTCCAGCCGAGGGCGACGACGGGCAGGATCCAGAACACCACGGTCAGGGGCCCGTACGGGACGGGGAACGAGACGACGTAGCCGACGAAGACGAGCAGCGGCACCCACCAGCCGACGAAGCCCGCCCGCCACACGGCCGCGGTCAGCAGCGGCAGGCCGAGGACGGCGAAGAAGATCCACGGCATCTGGAAGCCGATGATGACCCCGGGCAGGTTCAGCATCTCGTCGAGGATCCGCTGGGCCTCCTCCGGCGGGTGGTGCTGCCCCAGCCACCACTCCACGGGGTCCATCATGAGCAGCGCGGACGTCGAGAGATAGCCGATCACCGTCATACCCGCCGCCACGTGGCCGAGCCGCGTGGCCCTGCGCCGGGTGAGATGGGCCAGGCCGAGCGCGGCCACGGCCATGAGCATCCAGCTCCAGTGGTAGAGCGCGGACTCGGTCTGGGCCAGCGCGGGGTTCGCGCCGTAGCTGACCGCCTCCCGGTCGTCGCCCCAGGTGCCTGGATCGACGACGACGGCGACGGCCTGGAGCAGCGGGGCCACGATGAGCAGTACACCCGCCGCGATGCGCCGAAAGGTCACCTGGTCGTTCAACATGCCGCCGACGGTAGGCGCCGCGCCCGCCGCCCGTCGTCCGCCTGCGGACCGATCCGGCGTCCCCTACGCGGTGGAGAAGATCACGTCGGCCGGAGGGTCCGGGGGTAGCGGCTGCACAGAGCGAAGACGACGGCGAAGAGGGTCCAGGCGGCGACGTACGCGACGGGGTGGGCCCAGACGTCGCCGACGAGGTCGCTCAGCGCGGCGCGGCCCTCGAAGTAGAGCGCCAGGCCCGCCACCGCGCCGGGGATCGCACCCCACCACCGCTGCCACCACACCTCGTGGACGACCACCTCGAACACGACGAGGGCGATCGGGCCGAACAGCAGGAACTTCAGCCCGGGCGGCTGGGACAGCAACGCGGTGAGCCCCATGACCGCCACCGCCGAGGCGGCCGTCAGGAGCACCACGGCCCCGAAGGGCGCGGGCTCGTTCCGGGGGTCGATGTCTTCGGACATGATCACCATTCTGGCCGACGGCGCGCTACCCGACGGACACGCCCTCCTTCGGGGAGACCGCCTGCGGACGGTAGGTGGCCAGCGTGAACAGCAGCGCCACCAGCCCGAACGCGGTGGCCAGCACGATCACGCCCGTCCTGCCGTACCAGTCGAGCGTCGCGCCGCCGGCCAGCCCGGCCAGGAACAGGCCCACGTACTGGGCCGACGACAGCAGCCCCAGGCCGATCGGCACGTTGCCGGGCACCACGGAGACGGTCCTGAACTGCTGGGCGGGGGCCACCAGCCACCCGAGCGCGCCCCACAGGAACGCCCACACGAGGGCGACGGGCAGGGCCAGGTTCGCGACGGGGATGAGGGCCAGGAACAGGGTGCTCGCGCCCAGGGCGAGCAGCACCATCCTGCGCGGCCCGTACAGGTCGGTGAAGCGCCCGCCGAGCTGGTTGCCCACGATGCCGCCGATCCCCCACGCCCACAGCACGGCGGGCAGCGGCAGGTCGATCAGCGACCCGATGTAGGTGTACGCGGTGAACGCCGCCGCGAACAGCAGCAGCTGCGTCACCAGCACCGCCAGCACCTGCCGGTCGCCCAGCGGCGCGAGACGCTCCCGCAGCCGCCCCGACGTCGGGATCCTGACCACCGGCACCACCGTCGCGACCCAGGCGAACCCGATCACGCCCAGCCCCGCCACCATCCACAGCGTGGACCGCCAGCCCGAGACCGAGCCCAGCCAGGTGCCCAGGGGCACGCCGATCGCGTTCGCGACCGTCATCCCACCCATCACCAGCGCGAGCGCGCGGCCGCGCCGCTCGGGCTCGGTCAGCGCGTTCGCCACGCCGGACGCGGTCGGCGTGAACATCGCCGCCCCCGCCGCCGCGACCACCCGGGTGGCCATGACCAGCGGGTACGTCGGAGCCAGCGCGGTCAGGACGTTGCCCAGCACGAACACGCCGAGGGCCACCAGCAGCACGGTCCTGCGCGACAGCCGGGCGGTCAGGGCGGCGAGAACGGGCGACAGCACCGCGTACGCCAACGCGAAGACGGTCATGAGCTGCCCCGCCGCGGAGGACGAGATCCCCAGTTCCTTCGAGATGGGCGGTAAGAGCCCGGCGGTCACGAACATGCCCGTACCGATGGCGAAATTTCCGGCAGCAAGCGGGTAGAGCCGCGAAGTCATGGGGCCTCCAGAAGAAAGTTGGACATGCATCAAACTGACGTATAGTTGGATTGTTGTCAAACAATAGAACGAAGGTAGGGTTTGACCATGCGCCTGCTACCTCACCCGGCTACGGAGGACATCGAGCTCACGGAGGTCCTGCGGGCGCTGTCCGACCCCGTCCGCCTGGAGATCGTCGTCCGGCTCGCCCTGAGCGGCGTGATGAACTGCGGCGAGGCGGGCGACGACCTGGGCGTGCACAAGTCGACGGCCTCGCACCACTACCGGACGCTGCGCGAGGCGGGCGTGGTCATCACCAAGCAGGAGGGACGGCTGAAGTTCATGAGCCTGCGCCGCGACGACCTCGAGTCCCGCTTCCCCGGCCTGCTCGACTCCGTCCTCTCCGCCGCCGGGATCCCGAGCCCTGCCCTGATCCCGAGCGCCGACGTCCCCGCCCCGCGTTGATGCGCCACGACTCGCTGCCCATCCGGCACGTCCTGCCCGACCTGCTCGCCGCGCTCGACCGGCACGGCAGCGCGGTGCTCACGGCCCCGCCCGGCACGGGCAAGACGACGGTCGTGCCCCTGGCCCTGGCCGAGGCGGGCATGCGGGTGCTGGTCGCCGAGCCGCGGCGGCTGGCCGTGCGCGCGGCGGCCAGGCGGATGGGCGTGAGCTACACGATCAGGGGCGAGCGCCACACGGGCGCGAACCCGATGGTCGAGGTCGTCACCACCGGCGTCCTGCTCCAGCGCCTCCAGCGGGACCAGGAACTGGCCGGGGTGGACGCGGTCATGCTCGACGAGTGCCACGAGCGGCACCTGGACGCGGACACCTCCCTGGCGTTCCTCCTGGACGTACGCGACACGCTCCGGCCCGACCTGCGCCTGCTGGCCACCTCGGCGACCGCCGACGCCGAGCCGTGGTCCCGGCTGATCGGCGGCCCGATCGTCGCGGCCACCGGCGCCGCGTACCCCGTCGAAACGGTGTGGGCCCCGCCAGCCCGCCCGGTCGCCCCGCCGCACGGCCTCCGCGTCGACCCCGCGCTGCTGTCCCACGTGGCCTCGGTGGTCCGCAGGGCGCTGGCGGAGCGGGACGGCGACGTGCTGTGCTTCCTGCCCGGCGTGGCCGAGATCGCCAGGGTCGCCGGGATGCTGGACGGCGTGGCGGTGCTCCAGGTGCACGGGCAGGCCCCGGCCCACGTCCAGGACGCCGTGCTCGCGCCGGGCCCGGCCCGCCGGGTGGTGCTGGCCACGTCGGTCGCCGAGTCGAGCCTGACCGTCCCCGGCGTCCGGGTGGTGGTCGACTCCGGCCTGGCCCGCGAGCCCCGTACCGACCACGCCCGCGGCCTGGGCTCCCTCACCACGGTCAGGGTCTCGAAGGCGTCGGCCGGCCAGCGCGCGGGCCGGGCGGGGCGCGAGGCGCAAGGCACGGTCTACCGGTGCTGGTCGGCGGCCGACCACGACCGTCTCGCCGACCACGCGCGGCCGGAGATCGCGCTCGCGGACCTGACGGGGTTCGCGTTGCAGGCGGCCTGCTGGGGCGCGCCCGACGCGTCGGGCCTGGCGCTGCTGGACCCGCCGCCGCCCGCCGCGATGTCCGCCGCCGGCCGCACCCTGGAGGCGCTGGGCGCGCTGGACCCGGCCTCGCGGGTGACGGAGCGCGGGCGCCGGATGGCGCTCGCGGGCGTGCATCCCCGCCTGGCCAGGGCCCTGCTCGACCTCGGCCCGAGCGCGGCCGAGGTGGTTGCCCTGCTGTCGGAGCAGCTGCCGCGCGACGCCGGCGACGACCTGGTGGAGGTCTGGCGCGCGGCCCGCCGGGGCGGCACCGGCTTCGCCGCCCGCTGGCGCCAGGAGACCAGGCGCCTCCAGCGGACCGCCGGCACGGGCCGCCCGGACCTGCCCGGCGACGCACTGGCCGGGACTGCGGTGGCGCTGGCGTTCCCCGAGCGGGTGGCGCGCAGGCGGGGCGGCGGCTATCTCATGGCCTCCGGCACGCAGGCCCAGCTACCGGAGGGGTCCAGGCTGCACACCGCCGAGTGGCTGGCCATCGCCGTCGCCGACCGGCAGTCGGGCTCGGCCTCGGCCCGCATCAGGCAGACCGTGGAGATCGACGAGGCGACCGCCAGGCTGGCCCACCCCACCACCACCCAGGACGAGATCGCCTGGCACGTCCCTCCGGGCGAGCGTCGCGGCGACGTGCTCGCCCGCAGGGTCGAGCGCCTGGGCTCGATCGAGCTGTCCGCCGCCCCGCTCAAGGACGCCGACGTCCGCGAGGCCGTCCTGTACGGCCTGCGCGCGGAGCCCGACGTCCTGACCTGGACGAAACAGGCCAAGGACCTACGGGATCGCCTGGCCTTCTGCCACCGCGCCATCGGCGCCCCCTGGCCCTCCACGGACGCGCTCATCGACCTGGCCGACCAGTGGCTGGAGCCCGAGCTGTCCAGGGCCCGCCGCCGGGCCGACCTGGAGCGCATCGACGTGGCCGCGGCGCTGAAACGCCTGATCCCCTGGAGCGAGCGCCTGGAGCGGGCGGCTCCCGAACGCATCGAGGTCCCCAGCGGCTCCCACATCCGCGTCGACTACTCGGGTGACCGGCCGGTGCTGGCGGTGAAGCTGCAGGAGCTGTTCGGCTGGCAGGAGACGCCCGAGATCTCCGGCGTGCCCGTCCTGGTGCACCTGCTCTCCCCGGCGGGCCGCCCGGTGGCCGTCACCGCGGACCTGGCGTCGTTCTGGCGCGAGGGCTACCGTTCGGTACGCGCGGAGCTCCGCGGTCGCTACCCCAGGCACCCCTGGCCGGAGGACCCGCTGACCGCGCCTCCCACCCGCCGCGCCAAGGAGAGACGAGCATGACCAGCGTGGCAGCCGCCGCCCGCGACAACGCCGAGTGGTGCGACGCGATGTGCCGCGCGCACGGCACGCCCGGCGCGTTCGCGGACCGGGCCTGGACCAACCCCGCCAGGACCCCGCCCTTCTACCCGGACGCGGTGACGCTCTCGCCCGACGCGACGGCGGCCGACGTGCTCGGCCGCATCGACGCGGGCCCGGGGGCGTCGGTCAAGGACAGCTTCGCCACGCTCGACCTACCGGGCTTCGAGGTGCTGTTCGAGGGGCAGTGGATCCACCGTGAGCCGCCGGAGCGCCGCGAGCCCACGATCGCCATGGAGGTGGTGAGCGACGCCGCCACGCTGCGCGCCTGGGAGCAGGCGTGCTTCGACGGCGAGGTCGGCGGCCTCTTCCTGCCCACGATCCTCGACGAGGCCACGATTCTGTGCGGCAGGAGAGGGGGCGCCATCGTCTGCGGCTCCGTGCTCACCCCGCGCGAGCAGGTCGTGGGCGTCTCCAACGTGTTCGGCGAAGCCGTGTGGGAGGCGACCCTGGCCGTGGCGGCCAGGGTGTTCCCCGGCCGGCCCCTGGTCGGCTGGGAGATCGACCCGGCGGACGCCCTGCGGCACGGCTTCACCACGATCGGCCCGCTACGCGTCTGGAGCAAGATCGTCTAGGGTCGGGTTCTCCAGCACCGGAAAGCGCTCGGCCCCCACGCCCACGTCCTTGAACCCGCTCGACGTGGCCACGCACACGACGGGCCCGTCGAAGTCCCGCCGCAGCTTCCGGTGGCCCGCGAGCCCCGCCGCGCCCGACAGCTCCTGCCACAGCCCCTGCCCGGCCAGGTCCCGCTGCGCCGCCCGCAGCTCCTCGTCGGTCACGAGCAGGGCCTCGCCGCCGCTGTCGCGCACGGCCACCACCCCGCGGTGCCCGCCGACCGGCCCGGCGATGCCGTACGCGTCGCTGGCCCCCAGCTCGCGGAGCTCGACGATCGCGGCCGGAGCGCCGGTGGCCAGCGCCCGCGCGTGGGGCCCGCCGGCCGCCGTCTCGCAGGAGAACATCCGCGGCACGGTCTCGGTCAGCCCCAGCAGCCGCAGCTCCACGAACCCCTTCCACATCCCGTAGAGCAGCTCGGCGTACCCGGTGGGGGTGAAGACGCCCGCGGGCACGCCTCCGAGCTGCAGGAACAGCTCGTAGGCGATCGTCTTGTAGCCCTCGGGCCCGAACGGGTGCCCGGTGTGCGTCACCGTCTGGTTGCTGACCGGGTGGTAGCCGAGCCGGTCGACGACCTCGCGCAGCAGCGGCCAGCGTGCCTCGGCGGGCACGGAGACGACCTTGGCCCCGTACGCGCGCACGAACGCCTGCACGGCGGGCGGCGAGTCCGCCGAGGTCAGCACGATGGCGGGCAGCCCTGCTCGGGCGGCGTAGGCGGCGGCCGAGGCCCCGTGGTTGCCGGACGAGGCCACGACCACGCCGGGCGCGCCCGAGGCGACGGCGGCGCTGACCGCGACCCGGTTGAGGCGGTCCTTGTGCGACCAGGTCGGGTTGCGGGACTCGTCCTTGACGTAGATCCCGTCGAACTCCACCAGCGGCGTCCCGCCCTCTCCCAGCGTGGGGGCCTCCAGCGGCGGCAGCAGTGGCGACCAGCGCGCGAGGTCCGTGCCCGGCTCCTGCTCGAACAGGCGCGGATCCACCCGCCCGTAGTCGTACGTGATCTCCAGCGGATAGGCGATCTCGTCCGTGCTGGTCCTGGGACAGCCCCGCGTCAGCGGCGGGAACAGCGGGAACTCGGTCGCGGGGTCACCCAGCGAGCGCTGGCGGAGGGCAAGGGAGGGTCCGTTCACGTGCATCGACCCTATCGAGCCGCGCTGCCAGGATGCAGACTCTAGTCATGTTGTGGGCAGGCAGGTCCGCTGTCGAGATCGCGACGGCCGTCCGGCGTGGGGACGTCACGGCCACGACCGTCGTCGAGGAGCACCTTCACGCCATCTCGGAGCGGGATTCCAAAGTAGGGGCGTTCCGGCGGATCAGAGAGCGGGCCGTGGAGGAGGCGCAGGCCGTGCAGAAACGGCGCGACCTGGCGGACCTGCCGCTGGCCGGCGTGCCCGTGGCGGTCAAGGACAACCTGGAGGTCGCGGGCGAGGCCACCCGCGGCGGGTCCGCGGTCACGGCGGACGCGCCCGCGCCGGAGGACCACGTGACGGTGGCGCGCCTGCGGGCCGCGGGGGCGGTGGTCGTCGGCCTGACGAACCTGCCCGAGCTGGGGCTCGTCGCGCTCGGCGACAGCGCGTACGGCATCGTCCGCAATCCCTGGAACCCGGCCAGGACGGCCGGCGGATCGTCGTCGGGCAGCGCGGCGGCCGTGGCGGCGGGCATGGTGCCGCTGGCGCTGGGCAACGACGGCATGGGTTCGCTGCGCATCCCGGCCGCCTGCTGCGGCGTGCTGGCCGTCAAGCCCGGCACCGGGCTCGTGCCCCCGCCGACCGACCACTGGGACGGGCTGACGGAGAACGGCCCCCTGGCGACGACCGCGTCCGACCTGGCGCTGGCGCTGTCCGTACTGGCCGCCGACCCGGCGCTGGCCGAGTCCTGGCGCGGCGGCCGCCGGATCGAGCCACGGCCACCCATGCTGCGCTCGGTCTGGGCGGACGACGACGAGATCTGGGAGCCGCAGCCGCCCCAGGACAGCCCCGAGCCGTTCGACCTGCGGGTGGCGTACGCGCCCCAGCCGCTCCCCGTCGGCCTGCCTGTCGACAGGGAGTTCCAGGCCGCGGTGCGCGGGGCGGCGGAGACGCTGCGCCAGGCCGGGCACACGGTGGTCGAGCACCGCGCCAAGCTGCCCGCCTGGCTCGGCCCCGCCACGATCGCCACCTGGCTCACCAGGGCCGCCGCGTCGGCCGACGGCCTGGACCGGCGCCGGCTCGAACGCCGCACCCGCGGGCTGGCCCGCGCGGGCCGGGTGCTCGGCGCGCTCAAGCTCGACGGCGTGCGCGGCCGGGAGCGCTGGAGCGGCTACGGGGCCGACCAGTGGTTCGGGGACGCCGACGTGCTGATCACGCCCGCACTGGCCACCGTCCCGCCGAAGGCCGAGCGCTGGGGCGAGCGCGGCTTCGTCCGCAACGCGCTGGCCAACATCAGGTACGCCCCCGCCACCGGCCCCTGGAACATGTGCGGCTGGCCCGCCATCACGGTCCCCCTGGCCACGCACTCCACCGCGCTGCCCATCGGCGTCCAGATCGTCGCCCCTCCCGGCGGCGAACCCCACCTGCTCGGCCTGGCCGCCCAGCTCCAGGCCGCCCATCCCCCGGTCAGGCCGCCCGGCTTCGCGTTCTGAGCCACTGTTTCGAGCCACTGTTTCGAGCCGCTGCTTCGAGCCGCTGCTTCGAGCCATTGAGGGTGCACCTGACAGGTGTACCTCCAGCGGGGCGCTGGCCGGCGTGCGGGCCGTGCCGCAGCCTGGTCCGCATGAACACACGTGAATGGCTCGTGCTCGTCACGCTGTGCGGCGCGACGTTCATGACAGGTCTGGATTATTCGATCATCACGGTCGCGCTCCCCGAGCTCGGCCGCGATCTGGGTTTCGCCACGCGGGGCGACCTGCAGTGGGTGGTGACCGCCTGCCTGCTGCCGACGGCCGCGTTGATGCCGCTGTTCGGGCGGGTGTCGGACGTGGTGGGGCGGCGCAGGCTGTTCGCGGCCGGCGTGACGGCGTTCACCGGGTTCTCCCTGCTGGCGGCCCTGGCCCCGGTGCCCGGGGTGCTGGTCGGCGCCAGGGCCGGGCAGGGCGTGGCGGCGGCCATGATCGGCCCGACCGCGCTGGCCCTCATGACCACGGCCTTCTCCGAGGGCCCGAAGCGTACGAGGGCGATGGGCGTCAACGGGGCGCTGCTCTCGCTCGGCTTCGTGGCCGGGACCATCGGCGGCGGCCTGGTCACCAGCGGGCTGAGCTGGCGCTGGACCATGCTCATCCTGGTGGGGATCGGCGTGGTCGTGCTGGTGGGCGCGCTCACCGTGCTCCCCGGCGACTCCGGCGGGAGCGCCGTCCGGCTGGACGTGCCGGGGGCCGTGCTGGCGAGCGGCGGGCTGTTCGCCCTGGTCTACGGCATTTCTACGCTCACATGGGTCGGCGTAGCGGCGGCCGTGCTGCTGCTGGGGGCGTTCCTCGCGGTCGAGGCCAGGCACGCCGCCCCGCTGGTGCCACTACGGCTGCTGCGCCGGCCCACGGTGAAGTGGGGGATGGCGGTGGCGCTGGTGACGTTCGGCATGTGCGGCGGGGCGACGCTGCTGCTGAGCGTCTACATGCAGGACGTGCTCGGCTGGTCCGCGCTGCGGACGGGGCTCGGGTTCCTCGGCGAGGGCGTGGCCGCCCTGGTCGCGGGCGGCCTGGCGGCCCGGCTGATCGGCGCGTACGGCGCCCCCGCGACCGTGGCGGCCGGCCTGACCGCGCAGGCCGTGGGGACGGCGGCGATGGTGTTCCTGCCCGCCTCGGGAGGGCTGGGGGTACTGCTGGCCACCTCGGCGGCGATGGGCTTCGGTCACGTGCTGACCGTGGTGGCCGCGATCACGACGATCACGTCCGGGCTCGACCCGGCCGACCAGGGGGTGGCGGGCAGCCTCGCGCAGATGCCCACGTTCGTCGGGGCGATCGGGGTGGCCGGGCTGACCGCCGTCGCGTCGGCGTACGCCGAGCTGCTGACGGGCCTGCACGCGGCGTTCGCGGTGGCGGGGGCGGTCGCCCTGCTCGGGGCGGCCGGGGGCGCCCTGCTGTTGCGCCGCGCTACCCCTGCCGCAGCAGGCGTCTGAGCGGCTCCTCCGAGCCGGGCCCCGGCTGGAAGAGCACCACGCCCTGCCCCTCGTCGTCGGGCGTACGCAGCAGCTCGGCGGTGAGCGTGACGACGCCGAGCTCGGGGTGGCGGTAGCCGCGCGAGATGGAGGCGCAGTTGCTCACGGGATGCCGCGTCCACATGGCCCTGAACTCGGCGCTCCCGGCCGTCAGCTCGTCCACCAGCGCGTGCAGCCCCTCGTCGCCGGGGAACTTGCCGAGCGACACCTGCAGGTACGCGATGTCGTCCAGGGCCTTGCTCTCCCAGTCGACGTAGAACTCGCGGGAGCGGGGGTCGAGGAAGTCCATGCGGGCGAAGTTGGGGCGCGGCTCGCGCTCCGGCGCGTCGAAGTCCAGGTGCGGGGTGAACAGCGCGTGCGCGAGCCGGTTCCAGGCCAGCACGTCGGCGCGCCGGCCCACCGCCCAGGCCGGCACCTCCGTGAACGACTCGACCATGCGCCTGATCCCGGGCCTGAGCAGCTCAGGCCCGACCGGCGGGCGGGACCGGACGGCGCGGGCCAGGCGGTGCAGGTGGGCCCGCTCGTCGTCGTCCAGCCGCAGCGCGCGGGCGAGCGCGTCGAGCACCTCGTCGGAGACGTTCGGGCTCTGCCCCTGCTCCAGCCGGGTGTAGTAGCCGACGCTCAGGCCCGCCAGCGGCGCCAGCTCCTCCCTGCGCAGCCCGGCCACGCGCCGGTGCCGCACCCCCGGCCCGAGCCCGACGTCCTGCGGCTTGAGCCGGGCGCGCCGGGCCCGGAGGAACTCACCGAGACTCATCGATGTGCCGTGCTCAGACCCCGACCGGATGCCAGACGGTCTTGGTCTCCAGGAACCGCGTCATCCGGCCGGTCCCCGGGTCGGCCGCCCAGTCCTGCCGGGAGGGGCGCAGGACGCGCTTGAGGTTCTCCGCCGCCGCCTGCTCGCAGCTCAGCGCCAGGTCGGCGTCCTCGACCCCGGTCAGGTCGAGCCCGTTGACGTCCATGTGCGCCGCCAGCCAGGGCGCCAGCTCGGCCTGGTGCCCGGTGAGGACGTTCACCACGCCCCCGGGCAGGTCGGACGTGGCCAGGACCTCCGCCAGCGTGATCGACGCGAGCGGCGTGCGCTCGGACGCCACGACGACGCACGTGTTGCCGGTCACGATCACGGGCGCGACCACCGACACCAGCCCGAGCAGCGGATCGGCGGGCGCGATCACGGCCACCACGCCGGTCGGCTCGGGCGAGGACAGGTTGAAGTACGGGCCAGCGACCGGGTTGGCCGCGCCGTGCACGGCGGCGATCTTGTCGGACCACCCCGCGTACCAGACGAGCCGGTCGATCGTGGCGTCCACCTGCTCCAGCGCCGCCTTCTTGCCGCCGCCGACCTCCTCGGCGAACTGCGCGCGCCGCCCCTCCAGCATCTCGGCGACCCGGTAGAGGATCTGGCCCCGGTTGTAGGCGGTGGCGCCCGACCAGCCGGGGAACGCCTTGCGCGCGGCCACCACGGCGTCGCGGGCGTCCTTGCGCGAGGCGCGGGACGCGTTGCCGAGGAATTCGCCCTTGGCCGAGGTCACGGGGTAGGACCTCCCACTCTCCGAGCGCGGGAACGCCCCTCCGATGAACAGCTTGTAGGTCTTTCTGACGGACAACCTACTCATCGCCCCGCCCCCTCCACGTGGACTCCTGCGACATCTGGACCGGCACGAAGACCTGGCCGCACCGGCTCACGCCGCAGCGGTGGGCGTACCAGCCGGTGCGTACGGGCCGCCCGGCCCTGGCGAAGGCGTGACCCCTGGTGGCCTGTGCCCGCCGCCTGGCGCGGCGGGGACGGCGATGCTCACACGTCAAGGTAGGCCTCCAATCCGTGCAGACCGCCTTCGCGGCCATAGCCGGACTCCTTGTAACCGCCGAACGGCGAGGCCGGATCGAACTTGTTGAACGTGTTGGCCCACACCACCCCGGCCCGCAACCGGTCAGCCATCCACAGGATCCGCGACCCCTTCTCCGTCCAGATCCCCGCCGACAACCCATACGGCGTGTTGTTGGCCTTCTCCACCGCCTCAGCCGGCGTGCGGAACGTCAGCACCGACAACACCGGCCCGAAGATCTCCTCCCGCGCGATCGTGTGCGACTGCGCCACCCCCGTGAAGATCGTGGGCGGGAACCAGAACCCCCGCTCCGGCAGCTCACACGCCGGCGACCAGCGCTCGGCCCCCTCCGACTCCCCGACCGCCGACAACTCCCGGATCCTGGCCAGCTGCTCGGCCGAGTTGATCGCGCCGACGTCGGTGTTCTTGTCCAGCGGATCACCCACCCGCAGCGTGCCCAGCCGCCGCTTCAACGCCGCCAGCAACTCCTCCTGAACCGACTCCTCCACCAGCAGCCGCGACCCGGCGCAGCACACGTGACCCTGGTTGAAGAAGATCCCGTTCACGATCCCCTCCACCGCCTGATCGATCGCGGCATCGGCGAACACGATGTTGGCCGCCTTGCCACCCAGCTCCAAGGTCAGCCTCTTGTCCGTGCCGGCCACCGTCCGGGCGATGATCCTGCCCACCTCGGTCGAACCGGTGAAGGCCACCTTGTCCACAT